>JAZSIJ010000119.1:0-5382 GCA_045533755.1 Eubacteriales bacterium
GGATAGCCTCCCATTCCGCCTCGGTGCCTGCGTAGTACACGTCGGTCAAGGCGCTGCAGGAGTAGAAAGCATAGGATTCAATCTTGGTGAGACTTCTCGGCAGCGTAACAGTCTTCAGACCGCTACAGCTACCAAACGCCCATCTTTCAATTTTCTCTACACCCTCGGGTATCACTAATTCTTTAATTGAGTCGTTACCGTAAAAAGCATAGCTTCCTATAACCGTAACGCTTTTATCGGTGGGTATTACGCTTCCCGCACCGCCAAAAATCAAGGTTTTGCTTTCCTTTTCAATTATACAGTTACCCTTGCTGCTGTAAGTGGGGTTTGCATCGTTAATGCTGATGCTTGCTATCCTTGGGCAATTATAGAAGGCTTGGCTATCAATAGAAGTCACGCTCTCGGATATAGTAACGGCGGCAAGATTGTGTATACTGTAAAACGCATATTCTTTTACGGTCTTAACCGTCGAGGGTATATTTATCTCGGTCATACCGTATAACCAACTGAAAGCATATTTGCCGATTACCTCAACGCCGTCGGGAATAACGCTGGCGGAGCATCCGGCGACAAGCGTTTTCGTATCCTTGGTTATTATGCAGTTTCCTTCACTGTAAAGATAGGGATTATTTTTATCGACCTCTATACCCGTAAGATAGTCACAGGATAGGAAAATGCCCTCTCCTACACAGCGAACACTAGCCGGAATATAGATGCTCTCAAAATTACTGAATCCGAACGCCTCGGTTCCTATATAAACAACCTTGTCGGGAATTACAAGCTTATCTTTTGAATATGTAAAGCGGAAAGCCTCCTCGTAAATTATACGCGTATCGGCGTGAATGACCGGAGTCACACCATATTCATAATCAAGCTTTATCAGACATACGTAGGGATTGCTTGAGTTTCCAATATACCTTCCTTTTTCATACTCGTTATACTCAAGCGCATCACATCTGTAGAAAGCACTGTCGTATATTGCCGTTATGCTATCCGGCAAGGACAGCTTCGTCAGCGCCGAGCAACCGGAAAAGGCATATTCATCAATAGTTTCAAGATTATTTGAAAGCTTTATCTCAGTAAGACCCGTGCAATTCGAGAATGCAAATGAGCCTATGAAAACGACGCTTTCGGGAATAGTTACAGAGGTTATTTGAGTATTATAAAAAGCACGGCTGTAAATTCCCGTCACTGCCTTGCCATTATATACTGCGGGAATTACCACACTCGTCGCACTGCCGTTATAGCGGCTGACGTAATAAGACCCGTCAGACTGCGTTTGATACACGAGCCCCTCGGTTCCCGAGTCGAGCTCGCCGTACATAGCGGTAATTGTAACGTTCTCGATGCCTACGGTATAGGTGAATAAAGCTTCGGAAGAGAGAAGTCTGCCCTTGTTATCGAACCAGCCTGCAAAGGCTTCGCCGAGGTCGTTCGAAGAAGGTGCTGCCAAGGTCACCTCATCGCCCGGAAGATAGAGCCCGTTAGCGCTGCCGTCGGAGAGGAAGCCTCCCTCAAGCGTGACCTTATAAAACCTCGAGGTTGCGAGGCGGCTTGTGTTATAATCAAAATACTGCTGAGCACTTGCTCCGTACTCAAGCAAGCTCTCGAGCGTAGCCTTAAGAGTCTCGCTTTCGGTCGCGGTGCCGGTGTAGCCGAGCTTATTGTGCGCGTATCGTACGACGCTGTACTTTACGACGTTGCTGTATACAGGGGTACCTCCAACCTCGGCGTAGGCTCTCGCGTAGACCGCGTCGGTCATATTCTTAGCGGCCATCTTATCGTAGTCGAAGACCGCACAAGCAACCCCATCGACGACCTCTTCCCTGACCGACTCGAGAACGTAGTCCTCGGTTCCCTTAACGTAGGCACCGGCTTTCGTCCATACGAGCAGCTTTACCTCGGTAAGCTCTGCTCCCTCGGAGGACACCGCATAGAGTATCGATACCTCATCCTTAAACGAGAGATTTGCCGCTTCTATTTTTAACGAGGGGTCTGAAGACTCCCCCGACTCGCTCGCAAGCGCCGTCAGGGAAAGCACCGCAAGAAGCAAAAGCGCGATTAATATGAAAAATATCTTATTAAGCCTTCTCATCTTGCCGCCTCCTTACATCTCTCTATCCCACTCGCCCTCGTGGATTTCGGGCTCAAAGGGTGAAGTCGTAATAACGTCCACAGCTTCGGCTTCCACTATTTCCGCCCGGACGGGCTCGTAAAATTTCTTTTCTTCCATAATATCTTCCGCGTCGCTTTCATAACTAAAATATTTATGCAAACATTATAGCTCAAAGTTTTGTGAATGTCAATAAATGCGCAAAAAAATACTGTGAAAATCAGGTGATAAAAATCAGCTCCGCCACGGATAATGCTCCTCGGTTTTCATTTTGCGTCGGTCTTTTCTTATGAAGGGTATTGATTTTTTCGGTGAATTGGTGTATCATATAACCGAAAAATACGAAAGGCGAAAGCAAAATGAGAAAATATCTTCTTCCCGAAAACAAGAAAGCCTACAAGGCTAACCTTCACTCGCACTCGACCTGCTCCGACGGCGATTTCTCGCCGGAGGAATTAAAGGAGCTATATAAGGCACAGGGCTATTCCATCGTCGCCTACACCGACCACGACGTTTTTCTTCAGCATAACGACCTCACCGACGAGGAGTTTCTCGCCCTCAACGGCTACGAGATGGAGATAAATCAGAAGAAATTTCAGATAAATCTCGCCTCGGGTGTTAAAAAGGCCTGTCATATGTGCCTTATCGCGCTCGAGCCCGACTGTGTGACGCCTGTCTGTTGGCACAGAGAGAACTATTTTATAAAAAACGGCATAAACTACCGCGACCAAGTGAAAAACGACGAGAGCCTGCCCGATTTCGTCAGAGAATACACCGGCGAGTGCATCTCCGAGATGATGACGCTCGGCAGGGATAACGGCTTTTTCGTCACATACAACCACCCGACCTGGTCAACCGAGGACTATACCGACTACACGAATTATCACGGTATGCACGCGATGGAGATGGTAAACTACCAGAACCTTGTCAACGGCTTTGCCGAGCATAACGAGAGAGTTTACGACGATATGCTGAACGTCGGCAAGCGTATATACTGCATAGCCGGCGACGACTGTCATCACGCTGACGGAATGTTTGGCGGTATAACCGTGATACTTGTAGACAAGCTCGAATACAGAGCCGTCACCGACGCACTCCTCCGCGGTGATTTCTACGCCACCGAGGGCCCCGAAATCAAGAGCCTGTACATCGAGGACGGACGCCTTGTGGTTGAGAGCTCACCCGCCGCGAGTATCCGCGTAACCACCGGCACACGCCACGCCGACGTGGCGTATAACAAGGACGGCACGCCCGTCACGAGAGCCGAGTTTGATTTGAACGGAATACCTAACCTCTACTATTTCCGCGTTACCGTCACCGATGCTAGCGGAAAATGCGCCTACTCAAACGCATATTTTGAAGACCAACTTATGTGACAAACAGAAAAAATTTAGGACAGAGAACGAAATTCTCTGTCCTTTTCATATTCAGAAAAATTAAAGCGAATCAATATATCTGCACGCTGAAAGTGCCGCAACTGCGCCGTCGGCGGTGGCGGTGGTGACCTGTCTTACCGACTTCGTACGGCAGTCGCCCGCAACGAAGATGCCCTTGTGCTCGGACGCGGGCAGGCAGTCCTCGCCCGCCTCGATATAGCCGTAGCCGTTAAGCCCGACGAGGCTCGCAAAGGGCTCGTTCTCGGGCACCTGACCGATAGCTACGAAGATGCCGTCAACGTCAAGAGTGCGAAGCTCACCCGTATCGGTATTCTTGATTTTCACGCCCGAGAATGTCTTATCGCCGAGAAGCTCCTCGACCACAGCCGAATATATAATCTCGACGTTGTCGCGCGCCTCAAGTCTTGCGAGAAGATTACGCTCGCCCGTCATAAAGGCGAGATTCTGCACGACGTAGACCTTGGTACAGCCGTCGGCAAGGAGATTAGCCTCCTGGAGCGCCGTGTTGCCGCCGCCGATTATTGCAACCGTCTTTCCCTTATAAAACGCGCCGTCACATACCGCGCAATAGGACACGCCCTCTCCGACGAAGTCCTCCTCGCGCGCGATGCCGAGCATTCTGTGCTTTGAGCCTGCGGCAATAATAACGCTCTTTGCCTCAAACTCACCGTCTGCGGTGACGACCTTGTAGCCGCCACTGATAGCCTCGACGACTGTGACCTCGGAGAGCTCTATCTCTGCGCCCTGTCCGAGCGCCTGCTCGAACATTTTATCGGCAATCTCGCTTCCGCTTGCCGAGGCAAAACCGGGGTAATTCTCAACCCTCGGCGAGTGGGTAATCTGTCCGCCGAAGGTCGATTTCTCGATAACGAGCACGCTCTTCTCTGCACGGCGGGCGTATATTGCGGCGGTAAGTCCCGCAGGGCCTGCGCCGACTATTATAATGTCATACATAATTATTCGTCCTCTTATATAACACGAGGGGCTGATGGGCAGCCCCTCTTTTTGTTTTAGTTATTTAGCCGTTGCAGCCTTCTCGCAGAACGCCTTGATGTTAGAGAGATTTACAATCTTCTCTGCCTTGCCGCCCGAGATGTGAATGAGCGTGGGCGCTTGCTTTATTCCGAACTCCTCAACAAGCTCCTTGTTCTCCTCGGCGAGAAGCTTCTCGTAGGAGATGCCCGCTTTATCGAGGAACATAGCCGCCATCTTGCAGTTGGGGCAGGACGCCGTTGCAAAGAGAATGGTTCTGTCCTCGCCCGCGCACTCGCAGCACTCCTCTGCCTCACCGCTTCTCGTTTCGTTGAGGTAAAGAGGCTTCTTGCCTGCAAGCTTGCCCTCGGCATAGACCTTTCTTGCCTTGAACTCCTGCGACTTTCCGTCGTTCCAGTTCTGTACCGGACGGTAGTAGCCGGTTATACGGCTGTAAACCTCGGTCTTTTCTCCGCAATGCGGACAGGAATAAACCTCGCCTGCGATATAGCCGTGATTTTTACATACCGAGTAGGTAGGAGAAAGAGTATAATAAGGAAGCTTATAATTTTCCGCTATAGTTCTGATAAGCGTTGCGGCGGATTTCCACGATGGAAGCTTTTCGCCAAGGAACGCGTGGAATACAGTGCCGGAGGTATAAAGCGTTTGAAGCTCGTCCTGAATATCGAGAGCCGCAAAAATATCGTCGGTGTATCCTACGGGCAGATGCGAAGAGTTTGTATAATAGGGAGTTTCATTCTTGGTTTTGTCCGACGCAGTGATAATAGCGGGATAACGGGGAAGGTCATGCTTCGCAAGGCGGTAGCTTGTGGGGGCGATCTGCGATACGAGAATGTTGTATTATTCGTAGTAGACCTCCTGGTAGTCGGAAAGACGCTC
>JAZSIJ010000148.1:0-3152 GCA_045533755.1 Eubacteriales bacterium
CAACCCACGAAGAGGATCTCTCAGAGCTGCTCCAAGCTTCACATATAGATTACCATAAATTTATCTTTTTTTCAATACTTTTTTTGACAGACTCTTCCGTCTGTCTTTTCGTCATGCTTTTTTGCAAGAAAAATGCACTCAGCTTCGCTTTCTCGGCTTGGTTAAGTGCATCTTCCTTTTTGCCATTATTTTAACTTAATGACATTGGTCAAGCGACCTCGTTTTTTATTTAAGGCGTTATTTTTGCTGTCAGACTGTAGCAGAGAGCTCTTGTTTCGGCATCGGTTTTCAGACCGATAACGAGAACCTTACCCTCGGATTTTATTATGATATGCGATTCGGCGTCTGTGTAGGAATAGCAGGTGTAGCTGGCAAGCTCCTCGTTTTGAAAAATTCCGAGAGACAGACGCGCCGAGCCGAATCCGTAGCTACGCATACCGATGTTGAAGTCGTCGCGGTATTCTACCGAGTCAATTTTTTCGTACTCGAGAACAATCCTGTCGTAGTAGGTCGAGTCAACCTCGAGCGCACTCTCGCCGGCGACGGCTGTAACCTCGCCTGTGAACATAAGAACGCCAACGAGCGCAAGGACGACGACAACGCCGATTCCGCTGGCAACGCCTATTGTCCTGTCATGCTTTTTAACGAGAGTATCCCCCCGGCTCTCGCGCGTTATCTCGCCTCTTTTGACTTGACCTCTGTAAAAGACGTAGGAATACACCATCGGTGAAAGAGCCAACACGAAAATCATGGGCAAAACGACGGCTATCTGGAGATTCATAGGCAGAAGCGCGGCGAGAATAACCGCAAATCCGCCAAAGAAGTACACCCGACCTGCAAATCGGTGGGTAGCCGCCCAGTTTTCGTCGCTGTCAAGCGTCCACTTGATTTTGACGCCCATCGTGCGATTTCGCGTTACCTTCGGCATATAGTTGCCTAGGACGACGAACATAATTCCGAAGATTAAGCAGACGAAAAGTCCGATATTAAGCGTAAATCCGAGTGCTACGGCGTAGATTATGCCCGAGGTCAGAAGCGAGAGCAGGGGGCAGATAAAGAAAAACATGCCGTAGACCTTTTCACTTTGACCTGCCTTGCGGCTGTCAATGCTGATTGAGATAATGCACAGCCAATTTAAAGCAAGCATAAGAAGCGGAATGAAAATCACCGCAAAGAGCTTTCCCGAAAAGCCGTCCGCCGAGCCGTCAGAGCCGAAATGAGTGGCAATCACGTCGGGAAGCGCATCCCAGAAAATTATGCCGAACAAAATCGGCGAAAGAGTGATGAGCGACGAAATTATCGCCCTAAATACGTTTCTTTTAGTCATTTTTTTCTCCCTTCAGACCTGCAATCCAGATTAGAATTTCCTCGAGCACCGAGGCGTTAAGCTCGTAGTAGATGAATTTTCCGTCGCGTCTGTCGCGCACGAGGTCGGCGTCACGTAGCACCGAAAGATGCCTTGAAATCGCAGCACCCGTAATCTCAAAATGCTCGGCTATTTCGCCGGCAGAGAGTCTTCCCGAGCGAAGCAAGAGAAGAATATCCCGCCGCGTCGGGTCGGACAGCGCACGAATAGTTTCTCCAAGTCCCATTGTGTCCCCCCTCATTTAACATTTAACTTAATTGTTAAATGTATTATATCACAAAAAAACCGCTTTGTCAATGGGTAAGCGAAAAAATTAAGGTAGCCGAGAAATTCTCATGGCTACCTTTATTATATGACACGGGTAGGGGGCGGCGCCCCTATTCTGCATTTTATTTACAAAATCTCTCGATGTAATTATCTATTGCCTCGCCGATAATACGCACGGCGTCCTCACGGGGACGTACCTCGTTGACGGCGGTTTCCTTATTCTCAAGGTTTTTGTAAACCGAGAAGAAGTGGCGCATTTCCTCGAAGAGATGCTTCGGGAGCTTGTCGATGTTGTCGTGCATATTGTAGTTTGGGTCATCGAAGGGAATTGCGATAATTTTTTCGTCGTGTCTGCCGTTATCAATCATGGTGATGACGCCTATGGGATATGCTCTGACGAGCGTCATCGGCTCAATAGACTCGGCGCAGATGAGCAGGACGTCAAGGGGGTCGCCGTCATCGCCGTAGGTACGCGGTATGAAGCCGTAATTTGCGGGATAGTGGGTGGACGTGTAGAGAATTCGGTCAAGCATGAGAAGACCGGTCTCCTTGTCAAGCTCGTACTTTTTCTTGCTTCCCTTGGAGATTTCGATAACGCAAACAAATTCCTCGGGGGTTATTCTTTTTGGGGAAATATCGTGCCAGTTGTTTGACATAGCTTTAATCCTTTCTGCTTTTTTCTATAAATTGATGCTTAAATTGCTTTTTGTTTGCGGTTGCTTTGCCGCCGTTTTTTGACACGGGTGCGCTTTTTCGCCTTTCCGACGCCCTGTTTTTAGGCGGATTTTTGGGCTTTGAGACAGAGCTTGGTTTTTCTGTATCGCGTTTGCCCATTCTTCTAACGGTGACTGACGGGGGGAGCGGTGCGCCGGTTCTCATAGCTTCAATTGCGGCTGTCGCCTCGCCCACGCTCTCAACGGAGAAGATGGCGTGTCGGTGATGAATTCCCGCCGCGTCAAGCTCACGCGACTTGTCGCACATATAGGTGACGGCGGAGTTGAGTATTAGATTTCGGTGCTCAAACTCGCGGATTATGGGAAATTCAGTTCCTCTGCGGTCTGTGAGGAAGCACTCGGAGCAGGCATCACAGCCGAAATTCTCCTTCATAAAGCAACGCTCGGTCAGCATCAGCGGTATTCTGCCGTACACGATAGCACCGCCCCCGACGTCGCGCGCCATTGGCAGTGTAAGCTCTGCGGAAAGAAGCGAGGTCTTTACACCGAGGTCGGAATACTCCGCTCTCGCCTCGTCATTGGTTATATTAAGTCGGAAATCTCCGACGGGCTCAATTTCAAGCCCTCTTATAAGCGCGATATGCCCGATATTGCCAATAAGAGCGTATCTCGCTCCGAGGCTTATTGCCCGTGTTAGCTCAATTATAACGCGCGAGCGCTCGGCGTCGGTTACTATCGGGGGAATATATACTCCGTTTGCAAGCTCACGTGCTCTGTGATAATCAAAGAGCGGAGCAAAAATAACGTCAAAATCGGAGAGGACATCTTTGTAAAGTTTAGTTAGC
>JAZSIJ010000062.1:0-5138 GCA_045533755.1 Eubacteriales bacterium
CATATCAACGCATAATATAATACTGAAAGGCAGTTGAAAGTATTAAAATGAACGATTACGTAATAATGACTGATTCGTCGAGCGATATTTCGCCCGAAATACTTGCAGAGTGGGGAGTTCCTTCGCTCTCGCTTATCTTCCGTTTTAACGATTCAGATAAGGAATACTCAAACGGCGAGATGAATATTGCCGACTTCTATCAGAAAATGAGAGAGGGCGGCGTAGCAAAAACATCGGCAGTCAATACCCAGACCTTTAAGGAGGCATTCGAGGCTATTCTCAAGGAAGGAAAGGATATTCTTTATATTGGATTTTCCTCGGGTCTCAGCACTACCTGTAATTCGGCGGCAGTTGCGGCAGAGCAGCTTTCCCCGGAATATCCCGAGCGCAAGATAATAGTGAAGGACAGCCTTGCGGCATCGGCAGGTCTCGGACTTCTCGTGAAGCTCGCAGTCGATGAGAAAAACGCGGGCAAGTCTATCGAGGAGGTCTCAGCCTTCGTCGAGGATATAAGGCTTCGAATCTGCCACTGGTTTACCGTCGAGGACTTGGTTTATCTCAAGCGCGGCGGTAGAGTGAGCCCCACCGTAGCGTTTGTAGGAAATATGCTCGGCATAAAGCCGGTGCTTCACGTGGACGACGAGGGACATCTTGTTAATGTTACCAAGGTCAGGGGTAGAAAGACCTCTATCGCCGCACTGGCAGACAGATATACCGACCTTGCCGATAAGTCATATGGCAAGGTATATATATCACACGGGGACTGTATTAAGGATGCCGAGTATCTGGCGTCTGTCATAGAGGAAAAGCACGGAGTAAAGACCGAGATTATCACCTATGTCGGCTCGGTCATAGGCGCGCACTCGGGCCCCGGCACTCTTGCCCTCTTCTTTGTCAGCCTGCCTGATGTAAAGAGATAATAAACGGAGATTTTTATGCTTAAAGACAATAAGAAGGACTTAAAAAAGCCAGAGGCGAAAAAGGCAGAGAAGCCAAAAAAGGAAGCAACGAAGCCCGAAAAGAAGCCAAAGGCGGAGCCCAAAAAGGCAGAGAAGCCTAAGAAAGAGGAAAAAAAGCCCGCAGGCAAGCAAAAAATGGGCTTTAAGTACATCACCGGTCTTCTCTTTGCAAAGATGGCGAAGGGCGGAGCTACCGAGCTTCGTACCAATGCCGAGGAGGTTAACAAGCTCAACGTATTCCCGGTTCCCGACGGAGACACGGGGGATAATATGCGTATGACAATCGAGAGTGGAATTGCCGCTATCGAAAACCTTGACACCGATGACCTTGCCGACGTAATGAAGACATTTTCTCACGGTATGCTTCTTGGCGCAAGAGGCAACTCCGGTGTAATTCTTTCGCAGCTCTTTGCGGGTATGTCTGACAGTCTCCAGAATACTACGAAAGCAGATACAGAGGCCTTTGCTCAATCGCTTCACCGGGGAGTAGAGCAGGCATATAGCTCGGTAGTCACCCCCGTTGAGGGAACGATACTTACCGTTGCAAGAGAGGCAACCGAGTACGTCCTCTCGAGGCTTACGCCGAAAAGCACTATAAGAACCGTTCTCCGAGATCTTGTCAAGGAGATGAAGCGCAGTCTTGACCGTACTCCCGAAATACTCGCAGCTCTCAAGGAGGCGGGAGTCGTTGACAGCGGAGCTGCCGGACTTCTCTATATAATGGACGGCTTTAACCGAGTATTTAACGGTGAGGAAATCCCCGAAGCCGAGGGAGCTTCCCCTGTCACACAGGCAGCTCCGAGCGTAATCGGCTCCGGATTCGGTCCTGACAGCGAGATGACCTATGGCTATTGTACCGAGATGCTTCTTCAGCTTCAGCACAGCAAAACCGACGTTGATGCGTATGACGTCGAGCCTCTTAAAAAATACCTGTCCCGCATCGGCGACTCCGTCGTAGCCTTCAAAACCGACAGTATAGTCAAGCTCCACGTCCACACAAAAACGCCCGAAAAGGTTCTGAAATATTGCCGTCAGTTCGGAGAATTTCTTACAGTCAAAATAGAGAATATGTCGGTGCAGCATTCCGAGCTTGAAAGCGAGAAAGAGGAAAAAACCGAGCAGAACCCCCAAAACGCTCCTAAGAAAAAGTACGGAATAGTCACCGTATCAAACGGTGAGGGACTCACTGCCATATTCCGAGAGCTCGGAGCAGACGAGATAGTCGAGGGCGGTCAGACCAACAATCCCTCAACGAACGATTTTCTCGAAGCCTACGCCCAAATAAACGCAGAGCATATATTCGTTCTGCCTAATAACAGCAATATTATGATGGCGGCAGAGCAGTCTGTGGAGCTCTACGACAAGGCAAAAATTCACGTTATTCCCGCTAAAAATATCGGTGCCGGCTATGTTGCGCTCTCCTCGGCAGACCTTGAAAATCAGTCAACCGAAGAGATAATCGAGGCTATGACCGAGGCTGTTTCAAGAATAGAAACCGGATACGTTTCGCCTTCAATCAGAGATGCCGAGATGAACGGTATAAGCATCAACACCGGCGATACGATAGGTATAGTAGCAAAGGACATCGTCGCTGCCGACCCAGACCGTCTTGCGGCAACACTTGCCCTTGTAGATAAGCTTATGACTGAGGACAGATTTATGCTCACCTGCTTCTTCGGCAAGGACTCCGACCCCGAGGAAAGAGAAAAGCTTACCGCGCTCGTTGCAGAGAAGTACCCCGACGTCGAGGCATATTTCCTCGATGGCGGACAGAGCATATATCCCTATATCTTCGTCGCAGAATAATTTTGATACTAATAATAGAAAAATGTGCTCCCCGCTTGGATTTCCTTGCAGGGAGCATTTTTAATTTAAGTTATTTTGCCGATTTCGCGGCTTTCGCCTTTTTGTCGCGTAGGCGGTATGCTCGGGAGCGCTTTTTCTTGACGTAGGTCGTGTAAACCGCGAGTGCGACGACTGCCACTACTATACCTATCGAGAGAACGTGTATCCACGTTTCAGTAGAGTCGGCAAGCTTTAGATTCTCCCAAAGAGTGTTGACTCTCGACTGAATTTCGGGAGTGAAGTTCTTGTAGCATGTAGTTCCGTACGAAGCATTGTAATCGGCATTGATGTCATCGGGACGCGTGCCGTAAAGTATCTCGCAGGCGTCCTCACCCATGTAGTCAAGGTAGTCGGCGTTGGACGAAACTAGGGTGTTTGGCGAAGCGTAGCCAATATATTTTGCATTTTCAACGGCAGGCTCCTCGGAGAGCATAAAGTTGATGTATTCCTTCGCAACATCGGGATTTTTCGAGCTCTTTGGAATACACATAGCGTCAACGAAGTAGTTAACGCCCTCGGTGGGGTAGTAGAACTCAAGAGGAACTGAGCCCTCGGTCTCTGCCATGGTGATATAGTCGCCGGCAAAGTAGGGCGCAATAGCGGCGGATCCGCCGGTCATAGTGTCGAAGATCTCATCATTGACGTAGCCCTTGATAAGAGGCTTCTGGTCTATGAGAAGCGAGAGCGCCTCGTCCCAAACGGCAGGGTCGGTCGAGTTGATATCAAGTCCCTTCCAATACATAGCCGTTGCAAAAGCATCACGCGGGTTGTTAAACTGAAGTATCTCGCCTGCGTACTTTTCGTTCCAGAGAAGTCCCCAGGACTCGTCAGCAACGTCCTCGGGATCCACCATTTCGGGATTATAGATGATGCCTATCATGCCGTAAGTATAGGGAACGGAATAACGTTCTGCCTCGTCGTAATATGGCTTTTTGAAGGTTTCGTCAATGTACTGATAGTTCGGAATATCCTTGTTAACGTCGAACTCAAGAAGCAGGTCTGCTTCAATAAGCTTCTCAATCATGTAGTCGGAAGGGATAATGACATCGTATGAAACGGCGCTGTTATTGAGCTTCGAGAACAGGTCCTCATTTGTGGCGTAGTTCGAGTAGTTGATAACCACCCGTTTGCCGTACTTCTCATAGTAGTAGTCCTCAAACATCGCGTTTACGTTGCCGTAGTCGGAGTCCGAGCCGTCAGCCATATATTCGCCCCAGTTATACACGTTGAGATATATAACCTCGCTTGAGCCTATCACAGCGCCGCCCCCAAGCAGAGAGCCAATGATGATTGCCACGACTGCTATAGCGGCAATCGCTGCGGTTGCTATGGCTACGATGCGTTTTTTCTTTCTGTCACCGTTTTTCTTCTCACTCTTGAAATTTGAGATAAGCAGAAGAACGAATATTGTGACGATGATAATGGTGGAAAGAGCGTACATATCCGGCTTGACCTTCTTTTTAGTCATCGAATAAATAAGAAGGGGAAGCGTCTGGAAGTTCGGGGGCGCTACAAAATAGGATATAACGAAATCGTCAAGTGAAAGCGTGAACGCCATAACCGCGCCCGAAAGAACTGCCGGCATAATGTTCGGGAGCTTTACCTTGATGAATGCTTGAATAGGCGTGCAGCCGAGGTCGAGCGCCGCCTCGGAAAGAGAATCGCCCATCTCGGTTATCCTCGGAAGCACCGAGAGTATTACGTAGGGAAGGCAGAAGGTCGTGTGCGATATGAGCATGGCAGCAAAGCCTATCTCGCCGTAATCTCCGATGCTGAACACTGCCATAACCGCGGCAAAGAAGAGCATCATCGACATACCCGTAACGATGTCGGGGTTCATCATCGGCACGTTCGTAACCGAGGTTATCGCAGATTTGACAAGCTTGATTCTCAGCTTGTAGATTCCCTCGGCAGCCGCCGTACCGATAACCGTAGCAAGAAGCGCCGAGAGTATCGCCAACACCAGCGTGTTACGCAGGGCGGTGAAGGCGTCGGGAGACGCAAACAGCTCGGCATACCACTTCAGGTCAAAGCCCGTAAAGGTCGAGGTGCTGTCTGAGGCGTTGAACGAGAAGAGTATAAGCGTGAGAATAGGGATATAAAGTATCGCAAACACGATAGAGAGATATATTCTGGAGGTGTATTTCATACTACAATACCTCCGTCCTCGTCGGAAAATCTATTCATTACCGTAATGGAGATAAGAATAAGTATCATCATAACGAGAGATATTGCCGCGCCGACGTTGAGCGCGCCTGTGACGAACTGACGCTCAATAGTGTCACCTATGACCTCAAACGTGCCGCCGCCGAGCTTCTGTGAAATATAGAAGGT
>JAZSIJ010000076.1:0-7891 GCA_045533755.1 Eubacteriales bacterium
GTATTCGTGTCAAGCGGCTCTGCCTGCTCCTCTAACTCGCATCACGTGTCCTCTGCTCTCGTTGCCTACGGCAGAAGCGAGGCGGAGGCTGACACCTCGGTACGCATAAGCTTCTCGCCAAAAAGCACCGAGGAGGAGGTCGACATCTTTCTTTCGGCACTCGCGTCGGGGCTCTCGAGGCTCGCGAGGATAAGACGATGATTTTACAGATAGTAACCGTCGGCACGCTGAAGGAGGCATACCTCAAGGACGCACTTGCCGAGTATAAAAAAAGGCTCTCACAGTACGCGAGAGTTGAAGAGGTGAATATCGCCGAGGCTCGTATCGCAAATGAGGACGACAAATCCGAAATCGCACGCGCCCTCTCGGCCGAGGGCGATAAAATCCTCGCGGCTATGCCGAAGGACGCCTACAAGATAGCACTCTGCGTTGAAGGGCGCGAATACGACTCGCCCGCACTTGCCGAGCTTATCTCGCGCGGCGGCGACAAAAGCGGAAAAATCTCGCTCGTCATCGGCTCGTCCTACGGTCTTGACGAAAAGGTCAAGGCGGCGTGCGACTCACGCCTCTCGGTGTCAAGACTAACCTTTCCGCATCAGCTTATGCGCGTAATTCTCTACGAGGCGATCTACCGCTCCTTCACCATAATCGCAGGAAAAAGATACCATAAATAAAAAGAATTCCCCGACAGATTTCATTAAAAAGGTCTGTCGGGGCTCGTTTATTCAGTTAAATAAATTGATTATTTCTTATTGTGTACGATACTCTTGATACCATTTTTCGAAGCGACGCTTGTTAAATATAAGAAATTCATATTTTTGTCCGTTCTTCATATGAAATGTCGCTATCGGTAAAACAATCCGCTTCCATGTAAGCTTTGCTATTTCTTCAAGCGGTAATACAAGATTCCTGTACGCTCTATCTACTGTAAGCTTATTCGTCTTATAAGCAACCGAATTTTCGTCAAGATATAAAGCACCGCCTACTATTCCGTTATGGCATATTAAACTACACATAAATGATTTTTTCATATAATACCCTCTCAAATTCTCATTTATCGCTCTCTTTTGTCGCCGGCTCTGCCTTTATATTTTCATTTCCTCGGGGAAGCTTCTCGACATTTGAGCGTTGGAATAGCGCTTGTCCCCCGTGACCTCGGCGTAGACGCGGATAAAGTCGGGAAATAGCACCTCGGTGTCACGCGAGGGAAGCTCGGTTTCCATAACGGCGGTATTCTCCCACTCGGGATAGACGTCCACCTCGAAGGTCTGCCCCTGAAAGTCAAAGGTATGCCGCGTCTTGATTATCGGACGGCTGCCCTCGGCTATCTGCCCTGCGAGCTCGTCAAACTCGCGCTTCTCAATCTCACGCTCGTACTCGTGAGAGGAGATTTTATCTATCCTGATTTTCGTGGTTTCGTAATAGCGTACGCCATCAGCGTATCTACGGCTTCTTATTCTGTGCGTCAAGCCTCGAGGCGAGGCGAGATATATCTGCACAATCTCGCTTGAGGTATAATTTTCCAAGGACGACATATCGGCTATGCGAGGCTTTTCTATGACGTACTTTCTTTCTATCTCGATATTCGGCACAGCGTTCACGTCTGACTTCCTCCCTTTTCATTATATATTAGCATATTCAGCGCATTTTTACAAGGAGTTCAAAAAAATTCCTCCAAAATTCTTGACTTAAACAAAAATGTATGCTACAATATACTCAAATAATTAACCGTTGACGGAGGTTTAAAATGACCGAAGATACGCTCCTTACAGACGAGCAGCTTGCGAAGAAGAAAAAATGGGCGGCAGTATGGGATAAGGTTACCACGGGTATTCTTATCGCCCTTATGGCGTCTCCCTTCCTTATTCTCGGCTACATATTCTATTGGTTCATGACCAAGTAAATGCTGAAAAGCCGCGCTGTGCGCGGCTTTTTCTTTTTGTAGCCTTTAGCCAAATTATCCCAAAGCACGCCGCGAGTGGCGAACATGAGCCCGAAGGAGAGACAGCTCCTGCGTAAGCGGGTGAGAAGGCACCCTCTCCGTCGGCTCTGCCGCCACCGTCTCGCCTGCGGGCTCGGTCACAGAACGGCTCTTGCGTTATTAACGCAATTCACCACCGTTCTGCCGCTCCGCTCTCGCTGAGGTTCGGGCACGCTCGGGGTCTGCATACCGCTTGCGGTATATTGCCAAACGAGCAGGAAAAATATTCCCTTCATCGACAGCGGAACAAACATTACAAGGTTCACCGCGAGTGGCAAACATCCACCGGACTGTCATTCAATACCCTAGCGCCGCTTCGCTACCTCAGAGGAGAAGCCTTCAACGGAGAGGATTTTACCAAAGTAAAAATCAACTTCAATTATTCGCTATTCACTGTTCATTATTTTCTCTTTATTGCCCGTCGAGGCAGATGCGGCTGTAGGTTTCCTTCATATATTTCTTATTGAGAATATATTTCTCGCCGTGGTCGGCAAGGTCACGGAAAACGGTTTCGAGAAATTTCATCGTCCTCGGGTTGCCGTCGACCTTACAGCCGGTGCGCTCCCAATGCGCGAGGGCGTCTTTTGGCTTGTAGTCCTTGCCCCTGTAGGTTTTTGTGGCGGCGAGCTTGTCACAGACGCACTCAACGGCGAAGGCGTAGGGCATCATAGGCTGTACCTCGCACTCGGGGTCGAGCCAATATTCAAGATGATGAGGGTTTCTGCCCTTGTGATGAAGCCATGCGCGGCTCACACCCCTCTCGCGTCGACAGGCGACTATCGGCGAGTAAGTGCCTTGATAATATTTCGCACTCTCAAAAAACTCGGTGGGCGAGAATTTGGATAGGTCGTGCACAAGACCGCGCCGGAGAATACCGCACATCGCGCAGTGGCGGAGAACCTTGGATTTATGCCTTAATACGAGCGAGAGATGCTTAAAGACGTTTTTTAGGCTCATTTTTTACCTCGGTGAAATTTTTCATAAAAATTATACATCAAAAGCGAGAGAAAGTCAACAAAACGGAGAAAATAAAGGGGCAGTTAAAAAAATATTGACAACAAAAAAGGATTGTGCTATATTAAATATATAAAATTTACGCGGGGTTAAAATGGTTAAGGTAAGAGATTTTATAAAGAAATACGTTCCCGTCTTTACACTCGTCTCCTTTGGTCTTGCTCTTCTGTCGCTTATATTCACTCTGATAGCAAGGAGCTCCTACGCCTTTGCCGATTTTATAAACTCCACAGTCTCGCACGCGTACAGGCTTCTTGCGGCGAAGATAAGCGGAATTTTCCCCTTTTCGCTCTTTGAGGTGCTGATGTATCTCGCCATACCCCTTGTCATATTTCTCACCGTCGCGGCGTTCAAGCTTTTTCACACCGACACCGCGCGTATCAGGTATGCCTTTACTCTTTTCGGAGTAGTGCTTCTGATATACACAGCATACGCATTTTCACTTTCCATGCCTTACAGCGCGACGCCGCTTGAGGAGCGCCTTGAGCTTCCCGAGACCGAAATTACCGAGGATAATCTTTACGAGACGGCAAAGCTCCTCCTTGACGAGGCAAACGCACTTGCCGAGGGGCTTGAGTTCGACGAGTCGGGCTCTGCTGTGATGCCATATTCGCTTGACGAGCTGTCCGAGAAGATAAGCACCGCCTACGCCTCACTCTCGGAAAAATACAGCTTCATCAAGGGCTTTTCCTCGCGTATCAAGCCGATAATGACCGAGGGGGCGATGTCCTCTCTCCGTCTGCTCGGAATATATACCTACTACACCGGCGAGGCAAACCTGAATATCCACTATCCCGATTTCAACCTGCCCTTTACGACGGCGCACGAGTTCGCGCATCAGCGTGGAATTGCCCGTGAGAACGAGGCTAACTTCGTTGCCTTTCTCGTCTGCCTTGAGTCTGACGACGATTTCATAAGATACAGCGGCTATCTCCGCCTTTACGAGTACGTTGCGTCCTCGCTTTACGGGACGAGCCGTGACAGATACGGTGAGCTTATTGCCGATATGAGCGACGCCGTGCGCGGTGAGCTTATTGCCGACAGAGAGGTGTCCGAAAAATATGCCGGCACATTTATTGCCGAGCTTTCGCATAACGCCAACGATTTCTTCCTCAAAATGAACGGCACAGAGGGCGTCGTGAGCTACGGGCTCGTCACTCGCCTTGCCGTCGCCTACTACCAAGAGAACTAATTACGAAAGTAACCTCGCCCGAGGACTTCGAATATGATGGTAACATCAAAAGCATTCGGAGTCTTTATGGCAAGGATAACAGTCAAGGGCGGCTCGTCACTCGCAGGCGACGTCACCGTCAGCGGCTCTAAAAACGCCGCGCTTCCAATCATATTTGCAACCATACTAACACGGGGAGTGAGCCATATTTTTGGAGCTCCCGATATAGGCGACGTGCGCGTCGCGCTTGAGCTAATCAAGGAATACGGCGCGTCTGTCGTGCGACAGGGCGGTGAGCTTATTATAGACACCTCGGTTCTGCACCACGCTCGCCCTCGTGACGAGCTTGTTTCAAGAATACGCGCATCAACCTATCTTCTCGGAGCATCGCTGTCGAGGTTCGGTATAGCCGAGCTTCAAGCCTTCGGCGGCTGCGGCTTCCAGACGCGTCCGATAGATTTTCACATCATGGCGTGCGAGAGCTTTGGCGGTACTCTCGCGGGAGACAAAATAATCTCGCACGGGCTTCGGGGCACTCGTATACGCTTTCCGAGAGCCTCGGTTGGAGCAACCGTCAACGCGCTTTTACTTGCCGCATCGGCAAAGGGCGAGAGCGTAATAGAGAACTACGCGCGTGAGCCGCATATCTTCGGGCTCATAGACTTTCTCACCTCTGCCGGAGCGCGTATTGCCGTCACCGATGAGGCTATAACCGTCGAGGGCAGAGAGCTCTCAGGCGGTGTGGCAGTTATAGAGGGCGATGCAATAGAGGCAGGCACCTACGCCGCGCTCTCGCTTCTTTCGGGTGGCAATATCCGTATTCGCGGTGTCGCCCCCTCGGCACTCTCCTCGTTTTTTGAGCCGCTTTTAGAATGTGGGGCGGAGCTTGACACGTCGGACGGCATCAGGCTTTACGGCAGGCTTTCGAGCCCTGCGAATATCGTGGCTATGCCATATCCAGCATTTCCCACCGACCTTCAGCCGATAGCGGCAACTCTTTTGGCGTGTGGCGCAGGCGGCATAATTGAGGACAGAGTGTGGCAGGGCAGGTTTGGCTATCTCTCGGCAATAGCGCCCTTTGGCGTGCGCTACCTTGCCTATCCGTCATCGGCAGAGATATACCCCTCCGAGCTTCACTCGGCAGACACGATAGCCCCCGACCTCAGAGGCGGCGCGGCAGCGCTTCTTCTCGCACTCACGGCAGAGGGGGAGAGCAGAATATCCTGCGCTGAAACTGTTGAACGCGGCTATGAGAATATAGAGGAGAAGCTCTCGTCGCTGGGCGCGGACGTAAAAATAGAAAAATAATAGGAATTTTAACAAAAGAGGTACATAAAAATGAAAAGAATTATGACAATTCAGGACATCTGCAGCGTAGGAAAGTGCTCGGGAACGGTTGCACTTCCCATAATTTCGGCCGCAGGAGTGGAAACGGGCATTATTCCCACCGCCGTGCTTTCAACGCACACTATGTTCTCAAAATTTACCTTTCACGACCTCACCGGCGAGATACAGAAGATTTCGGATACTCTTTCCGAGCTTGCGATAGATTTCGATGCCGTCTATACGGGATACCTCGGCTCGTTTGAGCAGCTCGCGCTCGTATCCGACTTCATTGACCGCTATAAGACCGAGAAAAATACCGTCCTCATAGATCCCGTAATGGCGGATAACGGCAGGCTCTATCCCGGCTTCACCCCCGAATTTGCCGCCGAAATGACGAGGCTCGTGTCCAAGGCAGACCTCGTTATTCCCAATCTCACCGAGGTTTCCTTTATGCTCGGTATTCCGTACTGCGAGAGCTACGACGAGGAGTACGTGCGCGACGTTCTTCGCCGCCTTACCGCCCTCGGCTGTCCCACCGCCGCAATTACCGGCATCAGCTTCGAGGAGGATAAAATCGGCGTCTATTACTACGACAGAAGAACCGGTAAATACTTCTACTACGCAAACGAGAAGCTCCCCGTATCCTATCACGGCACGGGCGATATCTTTGCCTCGGCAACCCTCGGCGGACTTATGCGCGGTCTTTCGCCCGAGCGCGCGCTCACCCTTGCCGTTGACTTCACGCTTGAGTGTATGAAGCTTACCGTTGCCGATAAGGACAGCCGCTTCTACGGCGTCAACTTCGAAGAGGCTCTGCCGATGTATATCGAGAGAATTAAGGCAGAGGCGTAACGGTCTGCGCGAATTGCCAAAATAATACAGCCCCAAGCGAGCCCTCACGCAAGGCTCGCTTTTTTATCCGCACCGAGCGCGGATTTCATCTGCAAGGCAGATTTTATCGGCATAGCCGATTTCATCCGACGTCGTCGGATTTCATTCCTTTTTCTCGTCCTCTTCACTCTTTTTGTAGCTTCTTTCCAGAGCGCGCTCAAAGGCTTCGTTTGCGTCGAAGTCCACGAGCTTGGTACCGCGTCGGCCTGTGTGACTCTCGTTTTTCGGCTTTTGCTCGCCTGCAACATTGGTATTCGCGCTCCAGCGCTTCTCGGAAAGGCGCCGTCCCTCCTCGCTTGCCTTTTTCTTGTGCTCGATAACGCGCTCTGCCGCGTCCCTTATGAAGCGGTAGGGAATAAGAAGCTCTGTTGGTAGGTCGGACGGCTCGTCTGCGTCTGCCATAAAGCCACCGAGAAGCTTTCGTATCAAAAGACCGAAATCAGCGTCGGACAGCTCCCTTGTCATTGCTATCCATTTGTAGTGGAAGGGGAAAAACAGCTTTTCGTAATCGTTCATTTCGTCGTCCTTTCTCGCATTTACGATTATAGTTTATCATATAGAAAACCGCTTGTAAGTATAGTTGCGTTCCAAAAAAACGAGCAATGAAAGGCTTGAAACTGTGCAATATATACAAAAAACACACTAAAAGCAGACGAAAAGGCGAAAGCAAAGAGCGAAGAATGAAAAAAACCTCCCTTTACAGAAAGGGAGGTGGCACGCAAAGCGTGGCGGAGGGATTGTAACCCCTCCTTCTTTTTTTGTGTGCTGTCGCATAAATGCATTACTGAATTACTGAATTACTGAATTATTGAATTATTGAATTATGAATATGAATTATTGAATATGTATTGCATTTCGTCCGTATGCGACCGCATCGATTTTTTATGCGACGGCATCGCTCTGTTATGCGAGCGCATTATTTACTGGCGTGGCGGGGAAGTGAAAAGTGGAAAGCTGTATAACGCCACTTCGGGCAAGTTACTGTTGCTCGTCAACCTCGGGAAAGGGTATGAACGAGCCGTTCGTTGCCTCGCGTAATATACGGTTCATTTCCAGCTTGTGCCGCCTGCTTGGCTCGGGTAGTTCGCCCTCCGCTTCCGCTACCATCTTATCAAATTTCGAGGATAGCGCTTCGGATAGCGCTTGCTTGAAAAGCTCGAGGTTTTCCTTTCTTTTCTCCTCGCTTATTTCGGGCTTTTTGTTAGAATTTTCCATAATTTTACTCCAGTCTGCCTATATTGAAGATAGGATTCTTTTTTCTTTTGGCGTGCTCATAGGTTTTGTAAGCTCCGCTTGACCTGTAATCTATGCAGGCTACGACGTAATCTGCCATCTCAACCATCCACCTGTTGCGGTAGGAAATGGCCAATCTTAAGGGCTTGTCTTCTATTTCGGGATAAACAGTATAGTCGTACAAATCCTTAGTACGTTCCAAGTGGTTTTTCTGATAATCCTCGGTGATATAGGGAGTTACAAAAACCAGCTTTACGTTCGGGTGCGTTTTCTGA
>JAZSIJ010000090.1:0-2200 GCA_045533755.1 Eubacteriales bacterium
CGGGCGTTATCTCACGCCGCCGAAGGCAAAGCTCGAGTCAAAGGGCGTCAAGTCTATAAGGTCGAGGGTTGTAAATCTCTCCGAGCTCGCCCCAACTCTCGACTGCGACGCGATGAAGTCTCATCTTTTGTCGGCGGCAGAGACGGTTTTCGGCCTTGCGCCTGTGGAAATTAAAGAAATCGCTTTGAAAAAAATTGCCCCGTACGCCGAGTATTTTGGCGACAGGGAGTTCATTTGCGGCTCGCCAATTCCCTTTGACGTGTCCTGCGAGGGACGTTTGCCCTTCGGAAGCGTGACGCTGAATCTTTGCGTAAAAAAGGGGTATATCGTCGACGTGAGACTATATACCGACGCCCTTGACTCCGAGATTTCAGTAGCCGTGGAGCGTGCGCTCACGTCGCTTCCCTTCGAGCTTAAACCGATAAGCGAGGCGCTTTCAGGGGCACTTGACGAGGCAGACGCCCACGCCCTGACCGAGCTTTTATCCGAGCAGATGTTTTCATAAATAAAGCAAAAAAAGAGCGAAGATAACCGAAACGGTATCCTCGCCCTTTTTATGTAATTTTAGCTCTTAAGGCTGAAATTCTGTGAAAAATTCTCTATTATATAGCCTTTGCGTTTGCAAGCAGGTATTTCTCTGCCTCGGCGCACCACAGACCGTTATTTTTCTCCACAATCTTTGCAAGCTCTCTGTAAAGCTCGCTTTCCTTACCAAGCTCGGCAAGGTCGGCAAGAGCGACGAGAGGCATCGAAATGAAGTTGTAAATAAGCTTCTTTCCGCCGGGAATCTTATCAAGATTTATAACGGTATCCACAACCGCGTCAAGACCGCCGACGTGTGTAATCATTGCGGTAGGATTGAGTCTGCCGTCGTTCATCATCTCGATAGACTCTATCATATCGTCGGTGTTTCCGCCAGTGTTTCCGCATATATGCGTGAAGCTGTAATGGACGTGATAGAAGTTGAACATAGCCGAGAACTCCTTGTTCGTAGGACCTGCAAAGAAGTTAAGACATCCGTCAAAGCCGAGCACGCTGTCTGCAAGCTCGATTACGGGTCTGACGGGCGCGTAAACGAAGGCGTCGTCATATCCCTTGCCGCCGGTAAGCTCCATAAGATAATCGCTCGCGTTCTCAATCTCGTTCGTATTGACGTAAACGAGCTTAACGCCGTTTTTCTCGGCCTCCTCTACCGTCATAATAGACGCGGCGCGCGAGAGGCGGGCGTTGTCAATGTCGGTAACGACGAGAAGCCCGGGCTTTCTGTCGCAGTGAATTGCGTAGTCGATAGCACCAAGTCCCATAGGGCCTGCCGCCGCCATAAGAATGGTGTTTCCGCCCTCGACTATTCCCATCGAGTGAAGATGGGTGGAGTTGTTGGTGTGATAGTTGGTATGATAACCGCCGATTACGCAGGAAACAGGCTCTGCAAGCGAGCCGTAGAAGTAGGTATCGTTATCGTAGGGAAGAAGGCAGTTGCACTCCATAACCTCGTTCGGAATAATAACGTACTGCGAGTTACCGCCGACGTAGCGATATGAGTAGCCGGGAGCATCGAGCTTGCCCTGCCAGCCGAGTGCGGGCTGAATGGCAAAGCCGTCGCCAACCTTGAATTTATCCTGCCACTTTTTGCCGACGGCAAGGATTTCTCCGCAGAACTCGTGACCGATTATAGTAGGATTCTCCGCAACGTCGTTGGGAACGCGTGCGTGAAGCGCTCCCTGAAGCACAGCCTTATGGGTGGACATACATACGCTGTCCGAGATTACCTTTGCGAGAATTTCGTCACCCTTCATTTCGGGAAGCTCAAACTCTTCAAGGCGGATATCGTTTTGACCGTATAGACGGACTGCTTTTGTTTTCATTTTCTTCTCCTTTATAATAAAACTATAAAAAGATAAACTTTCTGCAATAAAGAATTATATCACACCTTAACCCAAAAGTCAACCTTGCAATAATATTATTTATTCCTTGTAACAAAAAAGGTAAAATATAGGTGTCACGGTATTGCTTTTTCAAGCTTCCTGTGCTATAATATTTTCACGGGTTCGCTCCTTTGGGGCGAGTAATATTTAGCTTTGGAGGATAATAGATTATGAAAAAGGCTCTTATGTACGGTGCAGGAAATATAGGCCGCGGCTTTATCGGTCAGCTTTTCCACATGTCCGGCTATGAAATTTCCTTTATAGACGTTAACATG
>JAZSIJ010000117.1:0-8150 GCA_045533755.1 Eubacteriales bacterium
GTCTGCCATTCGGATATTTTGACAACAACGAAACCGGCAAATTGATGTCTAGAATGACAAACGACCTCTTCAGCATAAGCGAGCTGGCGCACCACGGCCCCGAAAACCTGATAATCTCGACTATCTCGGTCGTCGTTTCCTTCGTATATCTTTCGACCATCAATTTCTGGTTGACGCTTATCGTTTTTGCCTGCGTTCCCTTTCTCGTAGTGGTCGCCCTGATTTTGCGGCGGAGAATGCGCGACGCCTTCAAGAAGAACCGTGAGGCATTATCAGAGATAAACGCCGCGCTTGAGAGCAGCATTTCGGGCATTCGAGTGACGAAGGCGTTCACCAACGCCGAGCGTGAGCAGGAAAAATTCGAAGAGGGAAACGAATTTTTCGTAAATTCTCGCACCAAGGCGTTCAAGGCTATGGGACAGTTCCATTCCTCGACAACCTTTATCACCGACGTATTCAACGTCATCATTCTTATCGCGGGCGGTCTGTTCCTTTATAACGGTATCATTCCAAACGTCGGTGACTATTCCGCCTTCGTCGTGTCGGTGGGGCTGTTCGTATCTCCGGTTATGACGCTTATCAATTTTATGGAGCAGTATCAGGACGGCGTCACGGGCTTCGAGCGCTTCTGCGAGGTTCTTGACGCGACACCCGAGCTGGACTCCGACGGAGCTCTCGACGCGGGACGGCTCGACGGTCACATCGTATTCGATAATGTCGTGTCCTCTTACGAGGAGGGCAAGGAGATTCTCCGCGGTGTCAGCCTTGACGTCGGCGTCGGAAGGAAATTTGCCCTCGTCGGCCCGTCGGGTGGCGGAAAGACTACTATCTGCCATCTTATTCCACACTTTTACGAGGTGAGTGAGGGACGCATACTGATAGACGGCAGAGATATACGGAGCTACACCCTCGAATCGCTAAGGCGCAATATCGGTATAGTCCAGCAGGACGTGTATCTCTTCAACGCGTCAATACGCGAGAACATTCTCTACGGCAGGCTCGACGCCACCGAGGAGGAGGTAATCGAGGCGGCGCGTCGAGCAAACATTCACGACTACGTGATGACGCTTGAGAATGGATACGACACCGTTATAGGTGAGCGCGGAGTAAGGCTCTCGGGTGGTCAGAAGCAAAGGCTCTCAATAGCGAGAGTGTTCCTCAAGAATCCCGCGATACTCATACTTGACGAGGCAACGAGTGCTCTTGATAACACGACCGAGATACTTATACAGGCGGCTCTCGACGAGCTCTGTGTAGGCAGAACGACCATAATTGTCGCGCACCGTCTCTCGACGGTCAAAAATGCCGACGAGATAGCAGTCATATCAGGCGGCGAAATTACCGAATGCGGCTCTCACGATGAGCTTGTAGAAAAAGGCGGCACCTACGCCAAGCTCTACCGCGAGCAATTTAGGGAAAATTAAGTATCAAATATAGCAAAAGGGTGAGCCAATCTTGGCTCACCCTGATTTATTAAAAGCTTTATCGTCTAATTTTGAATAAGCTTCGGATATTTTCCGTTTGCGATATTTACGTCGGTGTAATTCCATACAGCAGAATCCCAGCCGAGAGATATCTGATAGAAGGTAGTCTTAGACAAATTGGTGAGGCTCTGTTCGGTGGCAAAAGTGTAAACCGTGCCGGAATCCTGCGCTATACTCGTAGTAGAAGCTCTGTAACAGTTAGTTATAGTGCCGTTTTTTATGCACGATATATCGCCAACGCGAAGATTTGCATTCAAAACCGTACCCATAGCTATACAGCTTTCTATACTACCGCTCGCTTCATTATGAGCAGCAACCAAAGCTGCTTCTCCTTTATTATAATTTGAAGTAGCCGTTTTTTTATAAGCATAGGCGTAAACAGATGCGTTGACAAAGCAATTAGTAATCTCTCCACGATTCGTAGCAGTTATTCCTCCTGCAAGCGCCATGCTGTTCTCTTGAAACGGTTGCTCTATATACACGCTACCGCTGGCAAAGCAATTTTTTATAGTTCCTGAGGATTCACCAGCAACAAGACCTCCTCGGCGTTCATTGGTAAGAGATACATATATGTCACCGTTTTCTACGTTACATTTTTCTATCGTACCCGCATTATATCCCGCTATACCGCCAACATAAACAGCAGCGGACGTATTCGAGTTTTCAATATTGAAGTTGAAATCTGTAACGTTCAAATTTCTTATGTTGCCCGAGTTATAACCAAACAGACCCATATACTGATTGGGAGCAACGGTATAATTGCTGATAGTATATCCCTGTCCGTCAAATAGTCCTCTGAAGGAATTTGTCGCATTCTCACCGATTATCGGCAAGGCGAGACCATCGCAATCTATATCGTTCATAAGAACGTAAGTGCCTCCGAGGTTATTTTTTATTTTCATAAGGTCGTTAAGGTCGTAAATTTTCGTGCCGCTGACAAGTGCTCCGGGTGTCCACTTTGCATAAAGCTTCACGCTCTCATGCACACGGTATGTATTTGAAACGGCATATTCATCACTGAGGTCGAGATACCAGCCGTCGAAGCTATATCCCTTGTAGGTGGGAGTCGGAAGCTGTATCGACGTACCTGCCGTAACGTTTACGGTCTCAGAAGAGCCCGAAAGACTTCCGCCGTTAAGAACGAATCTCACCGAAACAAGTCCCTCCGGTGCAGGAGTTCCGTCGGTTTCATAGAGATTTCGCCATGCGGTGTTCGCCTCGTCACTGTATTTCCACTGAAGCCAGCCGTTATTTACGCGGAACTCGGGTGTTCTGCCTGCCGTGCCCGTCTCGCCCTTGGGTCCTTGCGGTCCGACAGCACCCGTTGCTCCCGTGGCACCCGTGTCACCCTTGGGGCCTTGTGCTCCCGTAGCTCCGGTATCGCCCTTGTCTCCCTTGGGGCCCTGCGGTCCCGTAGCGCCCGTTGCGCCTTTATCGCCCTTGTCTCCCTTCGCGCCGTTGGTTATTGTAAAATCAACCGTCTTGCCGTCGGCATAGGTGATAGTGTAGGTATCCTTATTCTCTACGGACGAGCTGAGAGCTATACTCGTGATACCCGCGCCGTCCTTACCGTCAGTGCCGTTAGTTCCGTTGATACCGTCCTTACCGTTGGTTATGTCAAAGGTACGCTCAAGACCGTTAGCAAAGGTTATCGTATACGTATCTACATTACCAGCCGTTGCCGTTTTCTTAACGTCGAGAACCTCTGCACCAAGGTCTCCCTTCTCACCGACAAGCGAGAGAAGCCACTCCTCGACAGTTCCCTTAAAGCCTAGGTCAACGGCGATTTCATACGCGGATTTGCCGTCCTCTCCGTTTTGCCCTGCGGGGCCTGTCTCGCCCTGCTCACCTTGCTCACCTTTTTCGCCTTGAAGTCCTGCGAAATCCTGCGGCAGCGAGCAGGAGGTAAGTGCGAGTGAAAGAATAAGAGCCAATACCCCTACGAATAATAAGTGTTTTTTCATTTTTTCCTCCTTTTTTAGCCCTCTTGGGCTATTTGTAGCCTACATTGTATCATATATAGCCCGTTTTGTCAAGAGGTTTGGTCTATAATTAGACCGTAATCTTTTTTTGCGGAGGCTGAATATGGATACCTATACGGCGGTTAAAAACAGAATTTTAACACTCCTCGGGGAGCACAAAATGTCTATACACAAGCTAGCAATGGAATCTGCGGTTGCACCGTCTTCAATCAAAAACATACTTTACGGAAAGAGTAAAAATCCGGGTATAGTCACGCTGAAAATGCTCTGCGACGGACTTGGAATAACTCTCATAGACTTTTTTAACACCGAGGAATTTAAAAATCTGGAGCAGGAGATAAAATAGCTGCTGCTTTTTCCTATTTGCAAAACGCCATACGCGCACGGACGGCTTTGCTCCTTCTTATACGGAGTGAAGTCGTTTTTTGAAGTTTTACGTTCCCAAACGCTAATTTTGTTGCGAATTTGGTTCTATCTCGAAAATGTGTTGATTTTTTATTTTAATATATGTATAATTAAGATATAATACTTTAGTTAAAGGAAACACGTCTATGCTAAAAGAATTTACCAAAGACAAGCTCACCTGCGCCGTATACGAAACGCGCGCTGAGATGGGCGCGGCAGCAGCGGCTGACGTAAGAGAGAAAATCCTTGAGCTTACCGAGGGACGCGAGTACATAAACATGATTTTCGCGGCAGCTCCCTCTCAAAACGAGGTGCTCGAGAGCCTTATATCCTACAAGGACATTCCTTGGGACAAAATCAACGCCTTCCACATGGACGAGTACATCGGTCTTCCCGCCGAAGCTCCCCAGAGATTCGGAAACTTCCTCAAAAACGCTATTTTCGACAGAGTTCCCTTCAGAAGCGTTAACCTCATCGACTGCTCGGCTACCGACATCGACGTCGAGTGCGCGAGATATTCGAAGCTTCTTTCGGACTTCCCCGTTGACATCGTTTGCCTCGGCATCGGAGAGAACGGCCACATCGCCTTCAACGACCCCGGCGTTGCAGACTTCAACGACAAGGCTCTCGTGAAGAAGGCAAAGCTCGACCTCGTATGCCGTCAGCAGCAGGTAAACGACGGCTGCTTTAAGTCGCTTGACGAGGTTCCCGAGTACGCGCTCACCCTCACCGTTCCCGCTCTTACTAATGGTAAATATATGTTCTGCGCAGTTCCCGCGGCAACCAAGGCAAACGCGGTAAAGGCTACCATTGAGGGCCCCGTTACCGATATGTGCCCCGCCTCCATTCTTCGCACTCACGACGGAGCTAAGCTCTACTGCGACAAAGACAGCGGCGCGTACGTTATATAAGGAGGCTCTATGTTCAAGCTTGGTATTATAACCGACGAGCTCTCGCAAAATCTCGAGGAGGCTCTCGCCTTTTCAAAGAAAATGGGACTCGAGTGCTTCGAGCTTCGCTCAGCGTGGGACAGAGCGCCCTTCACCTTCACTCACGAGGACTGGCAGACGGTAAAGGCTCTTGCCGACAAATATTCTCTGCCCTGCCTTTCGGTTTCATCGCCCCTCTTCAAGTGCGACTACTTCGACAAGGAGACCGTCGAGGCGCAGATTTCCGACTTCGAGAGAATGGCGTGCGAGGCATCGGCAATCGGCGTTAAGATGGTTCGTACCTTCGACTTCTTTAGGGACGAGCGCGTAACGCACGAGCTTATCCGCGAGGCGTATCAGCCGGTTATTGAAATTGCCGAAAAATACGACCTCACTCTTATGATTGAGCCTGAGCCTACCGCAAACTCGGCAACCTCGGCTGCCACCGCGGCAATAGTCAGATACATAAATAACCCCCGTGTCAGAGCGCTCTACGAGCCCGGAAACGTCCTCTTTGCCGACACTCCCGAGGTTCCCTACCCCGACGCATACGAGGTTATGGCTGACATCTATTGCCACGTTCACGTCAAGGACGCGGTAATGGTTGACGGTAAGCCCGATTGTCTTGCACCCGGCAGAGGCATCGTAGGCTACGAAAACGTGTTCAGACGTCTTATCTCGGACGGATACGAGGGCGCAGTTATGCTCGAGCCTCACTACAAGATAGGCACGAAGCTCACCGAGGAGCAAATGCAGCGTCCCGGCGGCTCGTCCTTCTCTGACGGAGGTCTTCTCTCGGGTGAGGAGGCTATCACCGAAACCAAAAAAATCATAAATAAAATACTTAATAACTAATTCGGAAAGGAATTATTAAAATGGGAAAGAAACTTAACGTTGCTATTATCGGACAGGGCAGAAGCGGCCGCGACATTCACGGCAAGTACTTCCTCACCGACGAGGGAAAGGCTCTTTGGAACATCGTTGCAGTAGTTGACCGCAACCCTGACCGTCTTGCAAGAGCAAAGGAGCTCTGGAACTGCGATACCTACAGTGAGTACCCCGAGCTTTTCGGCAGAACCGACATCGACCTCGTTGTCAACTCGACCTTCTCTAACGATCACCCCTCGGTTTCCATCGACCTTCTCCGTCACGGCTTCAACGTCGTATCCGAGAAGCCCTTCGGAAGATACGGCTACGAGTGCGAGCAGGTTATCGCCGCTGCGAAGGAGTCAGGCAAGATGTTCACCGTCTTCCAGCAGTCTCATTTCGTTCCTTACATAACCAAGATTCACGAGGTTCTCGACTCGGGTCTTCTCGGTAAGCCTCACCACATCTCGATAAAGTTCTCTGGCTTTGCAAGAAGATGGGACTGGCAGTGCTCCAAGAGAATGTACGGCGGCTCGCTTCTTAACACCGGCCCCCACCCCTTCGAGCACGCTATCACCTTCCTTGACACCGACGATATGCCGAACGTGTTCTCGGTTCTCAAGAGAATCAACTCTGCGGGCGACGCTGAGGACTACGTAAAGTGTATCCTTACCTACCCCGACCGTCCTCTTATCGACATTGAGATTGTCAGCCAGGACGCATTCAACGACAGAATCTACGACATCTACTGTGAGCGCGGAAGCATTAAGTGCGCCGGCAACAAGATCATGTATAAGTACCACGACGAGAAGCCGATGCCCGAGCTTCAGCTCACTCCCCTCATGGGTCCCGACGGAATTTCTCCCGCATACTGCTCCGAGAAGCTTGAGTGGCACTTAGTAGAGGAGCCCATCGAGGGTAACGCCTTCAACGTAGGATCTGCTATGTTCTATCAGAACATCTACAACCATCTCACCGAGGGTGAGCCTCTCGTTATCCGTCCCGAGAAGATTAAGCAGCTCGTTCAGATAATGGAGCTTATCCACGCGCAGAACCCCATGGAGATGAAGTACTAATATGAAAACCGTTATAAAAAACGGTAGGATTATAGCCGACGATGAAATACTCGTCGGCTACAGCCTCTATTATGAGGACGGCAAAATTTCCGCCATAACGAAGGACGAGCTTCCTGCCGACGAGGTTATCGACGCTATGGGAAATTACGTTTCCCCGGGCTTTATTGATATGCACACTCACGGTGCGGGTGGCTTTGACTTCCTTGACGGAACAGTCGAGGCGTATCTTGCCGCTGCTGAAACAATGGCGCGTCACGGCACAACTGCGGTTATGCCGACTCTGACCTCGGTTGACCCCGAGGGTATGAAGCACTCTGTTGCCGTATATAAAGAGGCAACTGAGAAGAACGATAAGGGCGCTGCATTTATCGGCATTCACTCCGAAGGGCCTTATTTTGCCGAGAGCCAGAAGGGTGCGCAGGAGAGCAGATTCATTCACCCCTTCTTACCCGAGGAATACAAGGAAATCCTTGATATTGCAGACGGCGCTATCAAAAGATGGAGCGCTGCTCCCGAGCTTTCCGGCATGGAGGACTTTGCCAAATACGCCGTCGAGCGCGGTGTCCTTCTGTCAATAGGTCACACCGACGCAGACTTTGACGAGGCTATGCGCGCATACGAGCACGGATTTTCCCACCTCACCCACTTCTACTCTGCCATGAGTATGGTGCACAGAAAGAATGCCTACCGCATATCCGGAGTCGTCGAGGCAGGCTATCTCAACGACGGCTTTACCGTGGAGATAATAGCCGACGGCAAGCACCTTCCCGCCTCGCTTCTCAAGCTCATATTCAAAATAAAGGGCGCGGATAATATCGCTCTCGTCACCGACTCTATGAGAGCCGCGGGAATGCCCGAGGGCCCCTCAGTGCTCGGCAAGCTCGATAACGGTCTTCCGGTCATCGTCGAGGACGGCGTTGCAAAGCTTCTTGACAGGACTGCCTTCGCGGGAAGCGTTGCTACCTTCGACAGACTTGTCAGAACTATGCTGACTATGGCGGAGGTTTCTCTTACCGACGCTATCAAAATGGCGTCGAAAACCCCCGCGAGAATCCTTGGGCTTAAGACCAAGGGAGAGCTTGGGGCGGGCTTTGATGCCGATATCGTCATATTCGACGAAAACGTAAACGTAAAAAGAACCGTCATAGGCGGAAAAACCGTATATACCGCCTAAAACAACACTTGAAGAGAGGAGGAGCAGACCTTGGACGAAAACACCTCGCTGTACGTTAATTCAGCGCCCGAGATAGTAGCATACCGCAGCGTAAAGCAATCGGTGGGAATACATGTGCCTCACCTGCACAGCAGATACGAGATATATTATAACATAACCGGCGCTACCGGCTTTATAGTGGATAAATAGGTTTACTCCTGCTCCGGACGCGACCTCTTCATAATTCCGAAGGC
>JAZSIJ010000107.1:0-4832 GCA_045533755.1 Eubacteriales bacterium
TATTACAGCGAGGCTGATATGGAAAACCCTGAGAAACAGGTTACCGAGATCGATGACGGCATAACCGAGCCGGTTACCCTTTACGCTAAGTGGATTGAGGCTCCTGAGCTTAACGGCGGCAATTACGTTCCTGTTAACAAATAAAAATTTAACTAACATATAATAATGAAAGCGGCAGGTCAAATGACCTGCCGCTTTTGTGCTGCATTTTGCTTTAAGCATTGATTTTATTTAACAGTGATGCGTTTTTTATTTGTATTCGGTAAGAGTATCCTCTGTGACGCTGACGGTGAGGTCGAGGCTCTCGCCGTCTCTCTCTACGTTAAACACTACCGTACTTCCGACCCTCGCGTTGAGCATGGAGTCTACAACGTGGAAGCCTCTCGTTACCTCGTAGGCTACACCGTCGACGGTTATGGAATTAATCAGGTCGCCCGCCTTGAAGATGCCTTCGGCAAGAGAGCCCTCAATAATATTCGAAATCATCACGCGCTCGCATTTGTGGATACGGCCGGTTTCTTTGTCGTAGGCGGTGTAAAGCTCGTTTGCCGTAACCGTTATTCCGAGAATACATCTTTGCACGCTTGTTTTGTCGGTACCGTTGCAGTAGTAGATTACGTTCTCGGCTATATACTTTGCTACGTTTGAGGGGATTGCATAGCCCATACCGTCGCTCGTGGTTTTCTTTGCATTTACTATGCCTATCAGCTCGCCCTTCGCGTTGAAGAGTCCGCCGCCCGAGTTTCCGCCGTTTATTGCGGTGTCGGTTCTCATAACTCTGAGGGTGATAGTTGTTTTATCGTCGGAGGCGAGCAGAGATATCTCCTCGCTGTCAACGCTGATGTAGCCCGAGGTTGCCGATATTCCGCTGCTGTCGGGGTTTCCTATCGCTATCGCGGTATCAAGCACCGATACGTCGTTAGAGTCGGCTATAGTTACGGCGCTTGCTATACTTCCCATCAACACAGGGCTTCCCGTTACCTTAAGCACTGCGAGGTCGTACTGCATCGAGCCGCCGACAAACTCTGCTTCTATCGCGTAGTCCGTCGCCTCCATACCGTAAAGGTAGAGCTGAATGCTTCTCGCTATTTGCGTGTCGGAGTTATCGTATGAGCTGTGAATTACGTGATAGTTGGTTATGATATAGGCATCGCCCTTTTCCTTGTCGAGCTTGTATATTACGCCTGCACCCGATTGAGAGAAGGGAGTGCTGCTCGTATATCCCGGTCCCCAGCCCGATGTGTAGGTTCTCTCGAATTCTGCGTATATGCTCACGACCGAGAGTATTGCCTTCGATGCGGCGAGAAGATTTCCGTCCGAGGTTGAATTTATCGTGATATTGTTAGTGTCTCCGCCCTCGACGTATATGTCGCCCGTGCCCGATGAGTTATCCTTCGAGCCGTCGCCCTGCGAGCCACCGTCGACAGCATCTCCGTCAATCAGAAGCGACGCAAGGCTGCAGGAGGTCAAGGACACACAGGAAAGAATAAGAGTAAATGCAAGTAATAGACATAATAACCGTTTTTTCATAAAAAGCTCCTTATGTACTTTGCTTTTTGAAATTAGTATATACCGAAAATTTTAATTCTATGTTAATAAAAATAGCGTTTAATAAAAATTTTGGCATATTTCGACTTTATCATAGCAGAGAGAAATTAACCCGACCTAAAACAAAAGAGAGATTGGAACAACCAACCTCTCCTTTGTAAATTATTTACTCTCCTCCTCGGCCTCTATCACGTTACGCGTTGCGGCGTCGTCGTGCCGTATAGGCTTCCACTCGACCTTCTTGGTAAAGAGCGCGGCAAAGGCGACGGGAATGTAGGAGAATATGTAAATCGGGAAGGTGAATATGTACAGTATCTTTTTGAACGCCGATGCCTTGAGACGTTTCCATTCGCTCAGCGTTATAGCAATGCTGAAAAGACACAGTGCCGCGTACGCACCGGGTATCAGAAGCGCAAGCTGAATCAGAAGGTCAAGGGGCTTTGCGCCACAGCACAGAAGCGCCGTGTATCCGATAACATTCGTTGCTATTGCAAGCATAGTAACGAAGAATGCGCCGAACATACAGACCGTCATATCGTAGCAGCTGAACATCTTGCGCGAGAAAAGTCCGCCGAGAAGCTCGCGCCTGTACTTAGACATAACCTGAAATCCGCCCTTGGTCCATCTGAGCTTCTGTCGCCAGGATTGGCGCATACCTGCGCTCTGCCAGTCATAGAAGCGCGCGGTCTCGCAATATCCGGTCTTTATTCCGCGTATAGCGTTATTTACGGTGAACTCAAAGTCCTCGGTGAGCGTGTGATATGGCCAGCCGCCCTGTGCTTTGGCGAGTCTGTTCGAGAAGAGGAAGCCTGTCCCCGCGACGAAGGTGTTGGAGCCGACCTTCATTCTCGCGTTATTGAGCACTCTCGCGTCGCGCAAGAAGTACATTCCCGTACCGGCGGCTCTCCAGCCGTCGCCGTAGTTGGTGGCGTTACGGTAGCTCGAGACGACCTCGTACCCCTCGGCAAAGGTCTTGTTTATCTCGGTGAGATAATTTTTATCAACGAGGTTGTCCGCGTCGAAAACGAGGAAGGCATCGTATGCGTCCTCGCCAAAGTCGCGCCAGATGTTCTTTATCACGAGGTCGAGCACGTATCCCTTGCCGATAAGCTCGGTGTTATGGCGCTCGTAGACGATAGCTCCTGCGGCTCTTGCAACCCCGGCGGTGTTGTCGGTGCAGTTATCGGCAACGAGAAATACGTCGAAGCATTCTCTCGGGTAATCCTGATGCCAGAGCGTATCGAGCAGGTTGGTTATGACCTTCTCCTCGTTACGCGCCGCGATCAGAACGGCTATTTTGTGGGGAGCGGCGTCGGGCATTTTTCTGCTCTTTTTGAGATAGGCTAAAGCCAGAAACACTATCTGATAAAAATAGCAGAGGAAAAACAGACCGCCGATTATCATATTAGCAATAGTTAAAATCTGTCTGACTATATCAAGCATATATTTCTCCGTTCAGAAAAAGCTTTCTCATTTAATATATAATATTTTGGCTTAAAATGGAAGAGCTTTTTCACATATTTCATATTATTTAATTTTTCGCTCCGTCAATATATATGTTGACAATAGCGACGTTTTGTGCTAACATATATGGGTAATAATTTCGACAAAAGAGGACGTATATGCAGATTTGGGAATTGATAGTAACTGCCGTAGCTCTCTCTATGGACGCATTTGCGGTAGCGATATGCAAGGGCCTTTCGGTAGAAAAGGTGAGAGGCTCGCACATGGCGATAACGGGCGCGTGGTTCGGAGGCTTTCAGGCGCTGATGCCGCTTATCGGATTTTTCGTCGGCTCGCTTTTTGCCGACTATATCACCTCGTTTGACCATTGGATAGCCTTCGCGCTTCTCGCGCTTATCGGCGCGAATATGATAAAGGAGTCGTTTGAGGGAGACACCTGCCCCGCCGACTCGTCCTTTGGCTTCAAGACTATGCTTACTATGGCTATAGCCACGAGCATTGACGCTCTTGCCGTGGGAGTTTCATTCGCTCTTTTGCCAAACGTTAACATATTGGTTGCCGTCTGTTCGATAGGAGTTATCACATTTGCTCTCTCCGCGCTTGGTGTCAAGGTCGGAAGCATCTTCGGCGCAAAATATAAGTCGAAGGCAGAGCTTGTCGGCGGAATAGTCCTCTGTCTTATGGGCGTTAAGATACTTCTTGAGCATCTCGGCGTGATAAATTTCTGAAAAATTTTCTAAAAGTGTATAAAATAACCGTCCTTTTGCGAGTTATATAGATGAAGAGAAAAATCTTCGCAATATAACACCGAAAGGACGGTTATTTTTATGAAAAAAAGATTGATACTCACCTTCATTTTGGCTCTTGCGCTTGTATTTACGGTGTCCTGTGGTTCGGGCGGAGACGATTACGGAGCCAGCCGCGGGGACTATGAGGAGGACTGGTCGGGCGGAGCTTTAGGGGACAAATACGAGAGCACGAGCGACAGCCTTGTCGGTGAGACAGACAGAAAAATCATCAAGACCGTGACCGAAACGGTTGAAACCGAGGATTACGACGGCTTTATCGACAGTCTGCGCGAGGCGGTTTCTGCCGCCGGGGGATATATAGCCAATTCCTCGTTTACGGGCGGAGGAATTTACAACAAGGATACTAACCGTCGCGCGAGCTTTGAAATACGCATTCCCGCCGAGCGCCTTTCGGAATTCACCAATGCCGTTGACGGTATCGGTGCTGTAACCTATTATCAGGAGGGTGTCAACGACGTGACGCTCACCTACGTAGATATTTCGAGCAAAATAAGCGTTCTCGAAGCCGAGGAGGCGGCGCTTCTCGAGATACTCTCAAAGGCAGCCACCACGTCCGACCTCATAGCGATAAGGGAGTCGCTGACCGACGTGCAGAGCGAGCTCGCATCGCTCCGAGGACAGAAGCAGGTGCTCGACGACAGAGTGTCCTACAGCACCGTAAATCTGACTCTGCGCGAGGTCGCGCGCGTTAAAGCGGCAGAGCCCTCCTTCTTTGAGGAGATAGGCGGCAACTTTGCCGAAAGCCTTGAGAATATCGGCGGCGGCTTCCGCGCCTTTGCTGTGTGGCTCATTGGCGACTCGCTCTATATCCTTCTCGTAGGAGGCGCGCTTGTCGGCGGACTTTTCCTTGCGAGATGCCTTCTTTGCCGCGTACGCGCTAACCGTGTTAAGAAACCCGAAGAGCGTGAAGAAAAAACAGAGAATTAAAACGAGAAAAAACGCAATAAAAACAAACGAGGGTGTCACTTAGCGTGTTATCCTTAACGGAGAACACGCAGCGATATAAATCCC
>JAZSIJ010000072.1:0-30894 GCA_045533755.1 Eubacteriales bacterium
CAATTACAGGCAGCCGCTCACGTGCGGCTGTCTTTTTTTTGCCTACTTTCTCTGGCTACCCGTAAACGGGTCTGTATACTCTTTTATGCTCATTTGGTCAGCCATCATATCTTCTTCCAACTGATGTCTGATGTATTCAGCAATTACCTTTTTATTTCGACCGACCGTATCAACGTAGTATCCTCGTGCCCAGAAATTCCTTGAGCCGTATTTGTATTTTAGATTTGCGTGTCGGTCGAAAATAATTAAACTGCTTTTCCCCTTGAGATATCCCATAAATTGTGCTATACTTATATGCGGTGGGATACTTACGAGCATATGTATATGGTCGGGCACGCTTCAGCCTCGATGATTTGAACATCTTTTTGCTCGCACAATTTTCTAAGTATTTGCCCTATGTCTTTCTTCAATGTTCCGTATATCTCTTTTCTACGGTACTTCGGGGCAAAAACTATGTGGTACTGGCATCTATATTTTGAGTGTGCCGTACTTCTTATCTCATTCTTTTCTTTATTCAACGATTATTCCTCCTTGTATCTTCGTAATGCGGTCGCCAAACCATTACTATTATACTTGGAGGTTTAATTGTTTTCAATCTGCTTGCATAAAGCTCGCTGTTTTATTGCTGCTGAAGCCGTTTTCCGTTCCCCCGGTAAAACCGGGGGTTTATTGTTAAGGTGAAATAAAAAGGTGCGTAAGCCAAAGCCCACGCACCGAAAAACGCAGCTTCGCTTCTGTTGCAACACAGTTCAAAACACCTTCAAGGTATGACAAGCAAAGCTCACGTTTTTACCAACGTAAACTTGAAGGCGTTATTAAACTATGTTGCGAGTTTATTATATCACATATTTATCTAAATGTCAATTTTTACATTTAAAAAGATGAAATAAACGCAAAAATTTAAAATTAAGAAAAATGCGATAAAATTAAAAGGTGCGTAAGCCGAAGCCCACGCACCGAAAAACGTAGCTTGGCTTCTGCTGCGACACAGGTCATTTCGTTCGAGAATATGACAACCAAAGCCTACGTTTTTACCAAACGTAGCCTCAAACGAAATATTCACCTATGTCGCGAGTTTATTATAACACATATTTATCTAAATGTCAATTTTTACATTTAAAAAGATGAAATTTAATTGTAGTCTCCGCCTTTTCCGCGAGGCAACGAAGCGGCGGCAAGCTCGTTTCCTGACGGCAACACCTCATCCGTCAGTCTGCGACTGCCACCTTCCCCTCAAGGGGAAGGCTCTTTAGGCTTCTCCTCGAGCTAGAGAAGCGGCGAAACGGTGGTGAATTGCGTTAATAACGCAAGAGCCGTTTTGTGCCCGAGCCTCAGCGAGACAAGGTGTCGCGCGAAGCGTGACGGAACGAGCCCCAAAAAAGCCTTTCCCTTTTTTGAGGGGAAGGTGGCGCGGAACGCGACGGATGAGGTGTAGCCACCGCGGTGGCGTTATTCCTTGCTTTTATAAGGCACGAATGCTTCGCATTCTACACCTCATCAGTCACCTATCGGTGACAGCTTCTCCTCAGAGGAGAAGCCAAAAAAGCCTCGCCCTTTCCTTAGCGAAGCGGGGCGGAGCTCTCAGAAAATGATTGATTGTTGTTTTCCCCCGAGCGTGCCCGAGCCCGCAGGCGAGACGGTGGCGGCAGAGCCGACGGAGAGGGTGCCCTCTCACTCGCTTACGCGAGACCGAGAGGCGTACAAGCGTACGCTGAGCGAGGAAACGGCAATAGAATAAAAAACTTTAATTTTTCAAAGAAAACCCTAGGTTTTCGACCTTAATACCATTCAAATCAGAATATAGAAAAAGCGGAGATGCTGAATTAAAACATCTCCACTCGTTTTTTATTCGGTTATGCCTAAGTGCGACACACCATTTTTATTGCTGTGAATTTTAGCCAAAGATTTAGGAAAATGATTATATTTCTTTATCCTTTGCGAGAAAGGCGGCGGTTTTTTGGGATTTGGGGTTATCGAAGATTTCCTCGGGCGTGCCCATTTCCTCAATGACGCCGTCAGCCATAAAGATTATTTTGTCCGACACGTGACGGGCAAATTCCATTTCGTGCGTGACTATTATCATAGTTCTGTCGGAGCTTTTCAGCGAGCGGATAACCTTCAGTACCTCGCCCGTCAGCTCGGGGTCGAGAGCCGAGGTCGGCTCGTCAAAGCAGAGAATATCGGGGGAGAGCATAAGTGCGCGCGCGATAGCAACTCTCTGCTGCTGACCGCCCGAAAGCTGACACGGGTAGGCATCTCTTTTATCTGTAAGCCCTACCGTGACGAGTAATTCGTCTGCCCTTGCCTCGATTTTTTCAATATCCTCTTTAAGCGTCGGTGACTTCGATTTCTTCGCGCGGAGTATGGGCGCTAAGGTAAGATTGCCCTTGACGGTGTACTGCGGGAAGAGGTTGAACTGCTGGAATACGAGTCCCAGCGAGAGCTGTGCCTCGGGGCTCATTTGGGGCTTCTCGCCCGCCCTCGCCGAGTAAACGAGCTCACCGTTTACCGAGATTTCGCCCTCGTCGGCAAGCTCAAGGAAGTTAAGACAGCGCAGAAACGTCGTCTTTCCTCCGCCCGACGAGCCGATTATCGAGAGAACCTCTCCGCGCTCAAGCGAAAGGTCGATGCCCTTCAAAACCTCGTTTTGTCCAAAGCTTTTTCGGAGATTTTTTACCTTTAATACTTGCATGCTGACCTCCTACGCCTTGAAATAACCGAGCCTTTTTTCTATCCTGCCGAATACGATAGTCAGTATTCCGACAAAAATCAGATAGAAAGCGCCTGCTATGAACAGCGGCCAAATAAGACCGTCAAGCATAAACTCCTTAGCCTTGAATATCAGCTCGTACACGGCTATCGTGTTTGCGAGCGAGGTATCCTTGATAAGAGTGATTATCTCGTTTGACATCGGGGGGATTATGCGCTTGATTACCTGCAAAAGCACGATTCTGAAAAAGACCTGCGTTTTCGTAAGACCGAGCACCTGTCCCGCCTCGTACTGTCCCTGTGAAATTGATTGTATTCCGCCACGGAAAATTTCCGAGAAATACGCCGCGTAGTTTATTCCAAAGGCTACGAGCGCCGCTATAAATCGGCTGGAGAAGGTGGTGTCGAACCACTCCCAGCCCGTGTTCATCGCGGGCCATTTGAATGAGGCTATAAGAAGTCCCGGAAGATAGAATATCGCAAATATCTGGAGCATCAGGGGAGTTCCTCTGAGCACCCATACCACGATTTTCGAAAGCATACTTAAAGGGGCGAACTTACTCATAGTGCAAAATGAGATAAGCAGCCCCAGTGGTAACGCTATTACTAGCGTGAGTGCAAAGAGAAATACCGATGAAACAAATCCGTTTGCGAGCCGGGAACAAACCTCTAAGAATTGTTCCATACTCTAAGATTATTCCTTATATTTCTTTAATCGCGATTATTTGTCGAATGCAGAGTCGTTGAGAACGATAGCATCCTCGTACTTTGCAGAGAGAGCCGACATGGTGTTGTCTGCATACTTTTCGGCAAGGAACTTGTCAAGCTCTGCCTTAAGGTTGCTGCCCTTTCTGAGACCTACTGCAAATACCTCGTCGTTGTATTTAGCGCCCTCGAGAATCTCAAGGTCTGCGAACGCACCCTTGCCGAGCTTGCTCTGCGCCATAGTCAAGTCGATAACAGCCGCATCAGACGTACCTGCGAGAACCTCGTTAAGAGCGTCAAGCTGATACGAAAGCTTGTTTACCTTCTTGGGCTTGATGATTTCGTCTGCAACGTCGGCGCCTGCCGAGCCGTTTTCAACGGCGATTTCAGCGTTTGCAAGACCGTCCTTGGTGAGAGTCGAGCCCTTCTTAACTACGACGACCTGCGCGTTCTTCGCGTAAGCAGTGGAGAAGTCAATCTTTTCCCCGAGCTCCTCGGACGCGGTCATACCGTTCCAGATAAGGTCGATTTCCTTTGCGTTGAGGTCTGCAACCTTGTTGTTCCAGTCGGCTATTAAGAAGAACTCGCAATCAACGCCGAGATAAGCGGCAAACTGCTCAGCGAGCTCAGCGTCAAAGCCAATCCACTTGCCGTTTTCATCGCGGAAGTCCATGGGCTCGTAATCGGTTATGCCAACGACGAGCTTGCCCGCCTCCTTGATAGCTGCGAGGTCATCGACCGTGCCGCAAGCGGTAAGCGAGCAAAGAAGAAGCGCCGCCATAAGCACGAGTGCTAAAATTCTTTTCATTTTCTTAAAGTCCTTTCTTTATCGCTTTAGCAAACTAAAGCGTTTGTGATGCATATATTATACTATATAAAATGCGTTTTGTAAAGGGGTTTTTATAAAATAGTTGATAAATCGGCAAAAAAAAGAACTCGGCAGTCCGAGAGGGACTGCCGAAAAGAAGACTGCTTTACGTTAGGGGAACATCGGGATAAGCACGAACTGAAGCACGCAGTAAGCACCGTAGATAAGCAGAAGCGACACGCCCTGCCACCTCGCCAGCTTTCCGCGAAGAAGGGTGGGCAGGGTCATAAGCGCCATAGTACCTATCATAAGAGGAATATCAAATACGAAGGATGCGTTCATACCGAGGAAGGTTGCCGCGGCCGGTACGTCGAAGGGATTGATGGTGATAGCTGCGCCAGATACGAGAACGAGGTTGAAGATGTTTGCGCCGATGATGTTACCGAGCGAGAGCGCGCCGTGACCCTTCGAGAGCGCGGTGATAGCAGTAACGAGCTCGGGAAGCGATGTGCCGAGGGCAACGATGGTGAGCGAGATAATGGTTTCGGGGACGTTCAGTGCCTTGGCAATGGTGGTTGCGCTGTCAACGAGAAGGTCTGCGCCGAGGGCAATAACGAGCGCCGAGCCAATAAGAACGGCAATATCCTTGACAAGACCGAGCCTCGAGGACTTCTCGGGAAGCTCGCACTCGAGCGCCTCGTCCTGCTCCTCATCAGCCGAGGGATTCTTTTTCATGTTGATGACGTTGACTACCATGTACACTACGAAGAGGCAGAGAAAAAGGATACCGCACCAGCGCGCAAACGTGCCGCTGACGTAGGCTGTAATTGCATAGAACGCCGCAACCGCAAAGAAGGCGCAAACCGGGAATACGAGAGCCTTTTTGTCAGCCTTGCCGGGCTTTATCGCGATGGTGAGCGCCGCAATAAGCGAGGTGTTGCAGATTATAGAGCCAATAGCGTTGCCGTAGGCGATAGCGCCGCTGCCTGCCGCCGCACCCATAGCCGAGGTCATAACCTCGGGGAGAGTAGTTCCTATCGAAACTACCGTCGCACCGATAAGGAGCTCGGGGAGCTTGAAGCGCTTTGCGATAGAGGTCGCCGCGTCAACGAACCAGTCGCCGCCCTTAATCAAGAGCAAAAAGCCGAAAACAAGCAAAAAGACGTAATCGGGAATGAAATCGAACATATTTTTCTCCTAGCTTTTAATGACTACCTTATATTTTATCACATTATGCCTTGAGTGTCAATGCTCTGCGCAAAAATAATGGAAATTTGAAGCTAATCATCGAAAGGATAATAGGGGGCGTGTGAAGTTATCACACGCCCCGAAGTCTGAAATGTAAACTTTTGTTTATATATTTTCGTCGATAACCTCGGAGTTATCCGAGCTGTCGTCGGGCTTTGCCTGAGCCGCCCTTCCGCCTACGAAGCCTGCGATGAGGCTCGAGATGTCGATGCCGGTGGACTCCTTGACACCCTCCATTATCTGATCGGCGCTGTTCATGACGTCGCGCACGAGCTTTGTGGAGTTGCCGTCGCCGTACATAACTATCTTGTCGGTCTTTGCAAGCGGGATAGCCGCGTTCTTGACAACCTCGGGAAGAGCCGCGAGATACATCTCAAGAACCGAAGCCTCGCCCATCTTCTTCTGAGCCTCAGCCTTTTTCTCGATAGCCTCAGCCTCGGCAAGACCCTTAGCTCTTATACCCTCAGCCTCCTGCTCCATAGCGTAGCGGAGAGCCTCGGCCTCAGCCTTCTTTGCCTCTGCCGCGCGAAGAGCCTCGTACTGACGGGCATCTGCCTCTCTCTGACGCGAGATAAGCTCTGCCTCTGCCTCCTTCTCGGAGCGGTACTTCATAGCGTCTGCCTGCTTCTTTATCTCTGCATCGAGCTCGCGCTCCTTGATGGCTATCTCCTTTTCGGCAAGCTCAGCCTCCTTCTCGCGACGCGCGATGTCGGCGTTTGTCTTCGCTATCTCTATAATCTTACGCTGGTTCTCCTGCTGTATGGAGTACGCCGCGTCTGCCTCTGCCTTTTTGGTGTCTGCCTTGACCTTCATATCCGCCTGCTGAACGGCAAGAGCAGCGTTCTGCTCGGCAATCTTCTTGTCTGCCTCGACCCTGATGGCGTTAGCCTCCTGCTGCGCGTTAGCGGTAGCTATTGCGATGTCGCGCTGTGCGTTAGCCTTTGCTATCTGGGCGTTCTTTCTGATTTGCTCGACGTTGTCAATACCCATATTCTCGATAGTTCCCGCGCCGTCCTTGAAGTTCTGAATATTGAAGTTAACGACCTCAATACCAAGCTTCTCCATATCCGGAACGACGTTTTCGGTAATCTTCTTTGCAACGCCCTGACGGTCCTGAACCATCTCCTTAAGCCCGACCGAGCCGACTATTTCACGCATATTACCCTCGAGCACCTGCGTGACAAGAGCAACGAGCTCGCCGCGGGTCTTGCCGAGAAGAGCTTCAGCCGCACGCTTGAGAAGCTCGGGGTCGCTTGAAACCTTGATGTTCGCGACACCGTCGACGGTGACGTTGATGAACTCGTTGGTGGGAACTGCTTCGCTCGTTTTTACGTCTACCTGCATTACTCCGAGTGAGATGCGGTCAACGCGCTCGAAGAAGGGAACTCGCCAGCCCGCCTTACCGATAAGTATACGCTTTTTGCCAAGACCCGAGATGATAAACGCGGTGTCCGGCGGAGCCTTCAGATAACCGAAGGCGGTGAAGAGTATCGCAAGCGCTGCGATAGCTACTAAGATTGGAACCCAGAACATAATATGTCCTCCTTTAATAATATAATATTCAAAAGTCGTCAAAAGCTCGCCTCTTTTTGCTGAACGCAAAAAGACCTCCAGCGTACTGAGATACACTGAAAGTCTTGTTTCATCATAATTGATTAAGTACGATCGAGCATCTGCAGCTGCTGTGTTGACGAATCGTACGCATTGCGGGGCAATGAACTACTCCCTTTCGACGTCTATATTATAGCATATTCCGAGCAAAATGTCAATATTCTCAGCACCGATTTGTATACATGCATAATTTTTAGCGCCCCGATTTGTGCACGGTGCACATTTCAGAGCTCGGTGAGCCCGCTTCGACCGAGCACCCATTTTCAAAATTGCTTCAATACTTGACAAACTCTAACCGAAAATGTATAATAAAGGAAAGATTTGTCTTCGAAAGGAAATCTTATGGACAAGATATATAATTTCTCCGCAGGGCCTACGGCTCTTCCCGAGCAGGTGAGCCGTCGCGCAAAGGAGCAGGTGTTCAACTATAAGAGGCGCGGAATATCGGTTATGGAGCTGGTACCCGGCTCGAAGGATTACCAGAAGCTTATGAAGGATGCCGAGATGTCGCTCAGGAAGCTCCTTAACATTCCGACGGGATACAGCGTACTCTTCCTCGAGATGCCAAAGGCGTCGCAGTATTCGGCAATTCCCATGAACCTTATGTCCGACCACAAATGCGCCGACTACATCGTGACGGGACAGTCCTCGAAGGCGGCAGAGCTTGAGGCGAAGAAGTACGGTGACGTCGTTATCGCCGCGACCTCTGCGGGCGCAAGTCCTATCTTCTCGGCTCTGCCGAAGGTAGAGCGCAGTGACTTCCGTCCCGACGCCGACTACGTCTATCTTTCGCATAACAACTCGATATACGGCACGAAGTTCCCCTCGCTTCCCGACACGGGCAGCATACCGCTCGTGGTGGATATGACCTCGTCGCTCCTTTCCGAGCCTGTCGATTGGTCGAGAATCGCGCTTCTTCTCGCGGGAGGCGAGTGTAACATCGGCGTCCCCGGGCTTACTCTCGTGGTTATCCGAGGCGACCTTCTCGGCACGTGCCAGCCGAATACTCCCTCGATGATGAATTATAAGCATCTCGCAGATAAGCGCAGCTTTGATTTCGCACCCTCGGCGTTCAGTCTATATCTTGCCGAGCAGAATTTCGACTGGATCGACTCGGTTGGCGGACTCGAGGAAATGAAGCGCCGTAGTGAGAAAAAGGCAAGCCTTCTTTACGACTTCCTCGACGGACAGTCGCAGGAGTATTATACCTCGTTCACCGATAAAAAGTGCCGCTCGATGACCACCGTCACCTTTACGACGGGCGACGCTGAGCTTGACCGCAAATTCATCGCCGAGGCGGCAAAGGCAGGGCTCATAAACCTCCAGGGGCACCCCTCGATTGGCGGAATGCGCGCCTCAATCTATAACTCGATGACCGCCGACGGCGTCGCCGCTCTCGTCGAGTTTATGAAGAAATTTAAGAACGAAAACCCAAGATTTACAGCGTAAACCCCTACTGAAATACATCTCAAAAATCCTCGCGCGCCCGCTTTTGTGGGCGCGTTTTTAGTTGCATCCGCAAGCCTTTACACAAATGTTGACAAAAGCATATATAAGTGCTCTAATTAGATTAGAGTAGATAAAAAATATTTTTAGGAGGACTGAAATGAAAAGATTTTTGTTAACACTTTGTACGGTTGTTTTACTTGTGACGTCAACTGTGGTTCTTATCTCATGCGGTCATACCCAGGTCTATGAAAAGCTGACAGCCTCCGATAAATATATGAAATCCGAGGCAACCTGCACGGACATTGGTGTATATTATTATTCCTGCACCGTCTGCGGCAAGAAGGGAACGTCTACCTTTAAATACGGAGAGCCTAAGGGTCACGTGTTTGCAAACGACCTTTGTACTGTTTGCGGTTCTTGGCGCTATAGCGAAGGATTGGAATTCGCTTCAAACGGTGACGGTACTTGCGTCGTTTCAGGCATTGGAAATTGCAAGGAAGCAGAAGTGTTAATTCCACCGACCTCGCCTGACGGTCATACCGTTACGGGCATTGGTGATAAGGCGTTTGCAAATTGCATAGATATTGCAAGCGTTGTCATTCCCGAAGGCGTTTTAACAATAGGCGAAAGTGCATTTTTAAACTGCACGGGACTTAAGAGCGTTGTTATTCCCGACGGCTTTTTAAGCATTGGAAGAACTGCGTTTATGAATTGCACGGGCATTGCGAGCATAACGCTGCCCGAGAGCTTGACCGACATTGGAATATATGCCTTCAATAACTGTTACAAATTAGTAGAGGTGATAAACAAGTCGAGTCTTGATATCGTTGCGGGCAATCTTGGCCTTGGCAACGTCGGATATTATGCAAAGGAGGTACATTCCGGAGATAGCAAGATAGTTAACGTTGACGATTATATCTTCTATGCTTGCGACGGGGTTAACTATCTTCTCGGGTACACCGGAGATGATGTTATGCTCGTCCTTCCTGATGACTATAATGGCGAGAGCTATGAGATTTACTGCTATGCGTTTCATAGATTCTATAATCTTACGAGTGTAACAATTCCCGCGGGTGTAGTAAATATAGGCGATTATGCATTTGAGTATTGCTACAAGCTCGTAGAGGTCATAAATAAATCACAGCTTGAGATATATGCAATTTGGCCGAGCCATGCGAGCAATGGACATGTAGCGCGCTATGCAAAGGAGGTACATAACGGCAAGAGTAAGATAGTTGCCATTGACGGCTATCTTTTCTACACCTTTGACGGTGTTAACTATCTTGTTAACTACACGGGAAAGGACTCCGCGCTTACCCTTCCTAAAAACTATAATGGTGAGGAATATGAGATTGGAATGGGTGCTTTTTACAGTAATGCCAATCTTAGAAGCATAGTTATATCTGACAGCGTAACAGCCATCGACTCTCTGGCGTTTGAGAATTGCAGCAATCTTGCAGAGGTAACTATGGGAAAGGGTGTTACGAGTATAGGATCTTCCGCATTCAAGGACTGCGTCAGCATCACGGGTATAACCATCCCTGCCAGCGTAACCAGCATCGGCAAATCTGCGTTCTTGGGATGCAGCAGTCTGTCAACAGCTGCCTTCGAAACCAAGTCCGGCTGGTGGCGATGGGAGTCGTTGAACTCGCCTGAATGGACTAAAAAAAGCATACATGAAAGTTCGCTTGACGATAAATCAACCGCGGCAGAATATTTAACTTTTGGATATAAAGATTATTTTTGGGAGCGCAAATGATTTCGCCACCAAACGCAAAAGCAGCAAAAGGAGCCTCTTTTGAGGCTCCTTTTGTATCTTAAAATCATTCATTTCACCGCAGGCGACCTATTCAGTCCTGCCGCGCCGACGATACCTGCATCGTTGCCGAGCGTTGCTGTCACTATTTTCGTTCTGCGCTTACTGTCGCGGGCGTATTGCTCGCGCTCGACAATCTCGATAAGCGGCTTTGTGAGGTACTCGCCCTCCTTGCATACGCCGCCTCCGATGGAGAGAATTTCGGGCTGGAAGATGTTGATGATGTTGGTGATTCCTGCGGCGAGATAGTAAATGTACTCGTCAACCAACGCCGAGGCGTACTTATCACCGCGCTTCATAGCCGAAAAGGCGGTTTTCGCGCTGACCTTGCCCTCGCCCTTTGCCTCATCGAAGAGAAGAGAGGGAATGCCCTTCAGCTCAAGCTCCGTCATCTTTTCACGCGTCATATCGGTGAGTGCGGTAGCCGAGGAATATGCCTCCCAGCAGCCGCGTCTTCCGCAGGAGCACTGACGGCCTCCCACCTGAATAACCGTGTGACCGAGCTCGGCAATGGCGGGGTTAACACCGCCCTCAAGAACGCGTCCGCCTATTATGACGCCGCCGCCGATTCCCGTACCGATGGTAATCATGACTGAGCTTTTTGCTCCGCGCGCCGCACCCGTAAGAGCCTCGCCGAGAGCCGCCGCGTCGGCGTCGTTGACAATGAGTACGCTCTCTGCCGGAAGATAGTCCTTGAACACCTCTGCGATGGGAAAATCGCGGAAGGGAAGATTGTTTGCGTATTCAACCAAGCCGCACTCGGCATCAGCCGATCCGGGAACTGCTATTCCGACGCTTGATATATCGCAGGACGTAAGTCCGTTTCTCTTTATAAGCTCACCTGCAAGCTTCGCCATATCCTCGACTATAAGCTCGGGTGCTCTGTCGGGGAGCGTGGGGGCGGAGCATTTATCAATTATCGTGAGATTTTCGTCACACAGACCGACGGCGATATTCGTGCCGCCGAGGTCAATTCCTATCGAATACATAATTCTTCTCGCTTTCGTTTTTTACAATAGTATTATAAGAGTTTTTGCTGATTTTGTCAAGTTAATTTTGCTTTTTTAAAAACCGGGCGCTTGTTCACAGAAAATTAACAAATATCTCCCGTTTGCCTATTGAAAAATACACGAAAATAGTATACAATATATCGGGAGTGAAAAGCGACCTTTTTTCTTCCGAAATCGTGTTGATTTACATCAAAAAGAGGATAAAAATGGCAAAATTCGTATATGCAGATAACGCGGCAACAACTCCGGTGTCAAAAGAGGTTATAGCCGCTATGCAGCCCTGCTTTGATATGGCGTGGGGAAATCCCTCGAGCCTTCACGCGAAGGGCAGAGAGGCAAAGGCTCTTCTCGACTCTGCGAGAGAAAGTATAGCAAATACGCTTGGCTGTCAGCCGTCGGAGATATATTTCACCTCATCGGGCACGGAGGCTGATAACTGGGCTATAAAGGGAGCGGCGCGCCGCCTTAAAGCTAAGGGTAAGACGCGCATCGTCACAAGCGCAATAGAGCATCACGCGGTTCTCAACACCTGCGAGGCGCTCGAGCGTGAGGGCTTCGAGATAGTCTACATCGGTGTTGACGAGCTCGGTACGGTAAGGCTGGACGAGCTAAGGGAGACGGTTGACGACAAGACTGCGCTCGTTGCAATAATGTATGCAAACAACGAGATAGGGACTATCGAGCCTATCGAGGAAATAGCAAAAATAGCCCATGAGCATGGAGCTTTGATGTTCACAGATGCCGTGCAGGCGGTTGGAAACGTTGATATAAATCTCGCCACGCTCGGCGTCGATATGCTCTCGCTTTCAGGACACAAGATACACGCTCCGAAGGGTATCGGACTGCTCTATATCAGAAAGGGCGTCGTTATCGACAATCTTATCGACGGCGGCGGTCAGGAAAGACGCAAAAGAGGCGGAACCGAGAACCTGCCTTATATCGTCGGACTTGCCAAGGCGCTCGAGATAGCGAAGGCAAGGCTTCCCGAGCTTGACCGCGTCCGCGCGATGCGCGACAGGCTTATCGAGGAGCTGACGAAAATCCCCTATTCCAAGCTGAACGGACACAGGACGAACCGCCTTGCAGGTAACGTGAATATAGGCTTTGAGTTTATTGAGGGCGAGAGCATGCTGCTCTGGCTTGATATCGCGGGAATCTGTGCGTCAACCGGCTCTGCCTGCTCCTCGGCATCGCTCGAGGCGTCACACGTGCTCTTGGCTACCGGCGTTCCTCACGAGCGCGCGCACGGCTCACTCAGGCTTTCGATTTCGCACGAGAACACCGACGAGGACGTCGACTACATTATAGAAACGCTTCCCGGCATAGTTAAAAAGCTGCGCGAGATGAGTCCTCTTTGGGAAGACGTAGTAAAAAAGGATAACTAAGGAGTAAATGTATGCAGTACAGTGAAAAGGTAATGGATCACTTTACCAACCCCAGAAACGTTGGTGAAATAGAAAATGCCGACGGCGTTGGCGTAGTAGGCAACGCAAAATGCGGCGATATAATGAAAATTTATCTTAAAATAGAGAATGACGTTATAACCGATTGCAAATTCAAGACCTTCGGATGCGGCGCGGCTATTGCTACCTCGTCCATGGCTACCGAGCTTATCAAGGGACACACTGTAGACGAGGCGCTCAAGCTTACCAACAGCGTTGTCGTAGAGGCGCTTGAGGGGCTTCCGCCTGTCAAGGTTCATTGCTCGGTTCTTGCTGAGGAGGCAGTAAAGACTGCCGTTGCCGATTACTATAACAAAATCGGCAGACCTGTGGATTTTGAGATAGAGAAGAGCCACGAGGACTAACACATACCCGATATATTTTTGCGGCTGCTCGCGTTCTCGGAGTGATTTTCACACCCACGGACTTTTGAGTAGCCGTCTGCTTTAATTTAACACGGGTGGCGATGTTAGTGTGAAAATGTAAATAATTATTAACATTTAAGAGGTTCTATGAGGATACTCGTTGGAATGAGCGGCGGCGTCGACAGCGCCTATGCCGCCCACAAGCTTAAGTGCGAGGGGCATACCGTTGCCGGAGCCGTGCTCGAAATGCACGACTATACCGATACTGCTGCGGCACGCGAGGTGTGCGAGGCACTTGATATTCCTATATATATAATAAATTGTAGGGACTTGTTTGAGAAGCGCGTCGTTGCTAACTTTATAGACGAATACCGCCGTGCGAGAACGCCTAACCCCTGCGTTATATGCAACAGCGAGGTGAAGTTTGAATGTCTGCTCGACTTTGCTCTTGAAAACGGCTTTGACCGCATTGCGACGGGGCACTACGCGCGCATTGGCGTTACAGAAACGGGCGAGGGCGAACGATATCATATAGAGCTGTCCTCGGATAGTAAAAAGGACCAGACCTATATGCTCTGGCGTCTTTCGCAACGCGTGCTCTCGTATCTTCTCTTTCCTCTTTCGGATATGACGAAGGAGGAGGTTGCAAGGATGAACCGAGAGCTTTCGCTTGTTCCGGACGATAAGAGAGAAAGCCAGGAAATATGCTTTATTCCCGACGACGACCACGCCGCCTTCATAGGAAGCCGCGTGGGCTCCTCTCCCGAGGGCGATTTCGTCGACGAGTGCGGCAGGGTGCTCGGACGCCACAAGGGGATTATAAATTATACGGTAGGTCAGCGTAAGGGGCTGGGTGTTGCTCTCGGCGCGCGCGCATTCGTATCCGAAATAGACCCCGAAACCAACAGAATAACCCTGTCTTTAAAGACACGCGAAACGCTTCGCTTTACCGTCAGCGGCATGGTATTTTCGGGCATAGAAGAGCCGCGGGAAAACGAGAGGCTACGCCTTACCGTGAAGCATCGCTACCATTCTCCGCGCATTTCGGCGGAGGTCGTCTTCCTTTCGGGCGGCAGGGCAGAGGTACTGCTTGACGAGCCCGCTCGCTCGCTTGCCCCGGGGCAGTCGGCGGTCTTTTACATTGGCGAAAGGCTGGTTGCCGGCGGATTTATTGACTAGCCTGCCCTGACTGAAAAACTCGAAAACTGTTGTCCCGGAGCTCCGCTTTTGCCAAAAAGCGTCATTTTGCGGAAAAATCTCAGTGTAGAAAAAACCGTTCATATTTTGTGCATCTTGCACAAGTGACAAAAAGCCTTTTTGAACATATAGCAAAAAGGCTTTTTTGTTTTAAAAGGTAAATATAATTTACTTCAAATTGAAAAATGCCATTAAATTGCTGATTTTCAGCCTCGAAATGCAAAATTAAATTTCCTTTATCCCTTAAATCCTGCTGTTCAACCGGGATATGACGTAAACAATTATTTACATTTTGATTTTGTATCGGTTCGTCTGTGGTAAAAAACGGAAAAGCTTTGGAATTTCCTCATTTATGTGGGTATTGACTTTTAATTTTTCGTGTGTTATAATTTTTGCGTATATATGTAAAGCTTTGCCGCGATGGTATCATCAGGCTTCCTGCCTCGGCTTGAGGGAGCTCGGTGATATTATCGTGTGTGCTTGCAGGGCTCACATATAGCGATTAAGTATTTCTTGGAGGAAATCAGCAAATGAAGAAAAATTTGTTTCGAAAGGCTTTATGCTTAATCCTTTCGCTGACAACCTTGCTGGGTACCTTATGCGTTACGGCATCTGCCGGATCGCTGAAGGGCGAGGAAAGCACGTCTGCCACTCTTGAGGAGATGCAGTCCCTCGTCGGTACTCTCACTTACCGTGAGTACATGAATACGTACTCTGACGTAAAGAACAGGGAGGGTCTTGAATCGATAAGCATTGACGTGACCAAGTTTGAGGGTGACGCCTTCCTTGTGTCTGACAGTGACGCCTGCCTCGGCTCTATGAGCGAGAATCCGTCGCTTTGGACAGAGTTTGGCGAGGAGAATCTCGACACCAGCGTATATCTCCCCTCTACCGGCTCGGTTACCTGGAATTTCACCGTTGACAGTAAGGAGGATACCGGTCTTTACAATCTTAAGATCATTTACTATAACTGCGACACCAAGGAGAGCAGTATCAGCTCTATTGAGAGAAAGCTCTTCATAAACGGTAAGGTTCCTTACAGCGAGGTTACCACGATTACCCTCTCGAAGAACTGGGAATACAGCAACGAGAGCGGCGGCGATCTCGAGGTTCCCGAGGACACCGAGCTTTCGGACGGCGTGCATACGAGATACGAGCGTGTTCCGAGCAGCGAGGGCGACACCGGCTACTACGATAAAATAGTTGAGCATGTTGAGGGTGGCAAGATAGTCAAGAGAGTTACTTACAGAATAACTCAGGATATCAACGGTAACTCGATGGCTCCCGAAATCAAGGAGATGTCCAAGTGGAACACCTACATTTGCTCGGATGCCAGCGGATACGAGGCTGATTACCTCAACTTCTATATCCCCTACGGCTCTCACACCATCACGCTTCAGGCCGAGCGTGAGCCGGTTATCATCAAGTCGATAGAGTTCATTCCCGCTAACAACACCGAGGTTGAGGTTCCTACCTACGAGGAGGTTCTCGCTGAGTACGAGAGCAAGGGCTATCAGTCGGCTGAGGGCGGAGAGTTCGTCAGAATTGAGGCTGAGTTCCCGAACTTCGTTTCGGACTCCTCCATCTCTGCGGCAAACGATAACACCTCTGCGGCAACCTATCCCGTGGTCTCCAACGCTCAGCTCTACAACGTAATAGGCGAAACGAGCTACAGCTCGGTCGGTCAGTGGGCTGCGTACAAGTTCACCGTCAACAAGACGGGACTTTATAAGTTTGCTCTCAGATACAACCAGTCGGCGCTTCAGGGTATGTTCATCTGCCGCAGCGTCAAGCTCTCGGGCGGACATTACGGAGTTACTCCGCAGGCTCCCTTCAAGGAGGCTAATGATGCCGAGTTCCATTACAGCGACGACTGGCAGCTTACCTACCTTTCTAACAGAGCGGTAGGCGACTTCGAGTTCTACTTCGTGGAGGGCGAGGAGTACACCATCTACCTTGAGTGCGCTCTCGGTAGCTTGAAGGAATACATACAGCAGGTTGAAACCTCTCTTCTTAATATAAATGAGTGCTACCTCACCATTCTCCGTCTTACCGGTAGTGATCCCGACGAGTACGGTGCATATAACTTCGTAGGCATTATGCCTCACGTTCTCGTTTCTCTTCTTGAGGAGGCGAGAAACCTTACGAGAGTTGCCGACGAGCTTGCAGAGCTTTGCGGAACTAACGGATCTCACCTTGCAACGCTCGATAACGTTGCGAGAATACTCGATACGATGGGTAGAAACGACGGTATTGACATTCCCACGAACCTGTCAACCCTCAAGACCTATCTCGGTACCCTCGGTACTTGGATCAACGACTCCAAGGCAAGCAGGCTGAAGCTTGATGCGATTTACGTCGTTCCGTCCTCTACCGAAATCAAGGAGCTTCCCGTCAAGGCGGGAGCCGGCTTCTTCCAGTCTCTCTGGTACGAGATTACCGCCTTCTTCTATTCCTTCTTCGTTGATTACGAGGCGATGGGTCTTACGAGAACCCACGACGAGAACACCACCACCATCGACGTGTGGCTTGCAGAGGGACGTGACCAGTCGCAGATTTGGCGTACTATGATAGACGCTCAGGGAAGCTTCACAGACTCTACCGGCGTCGCAGTAACGCTGAAGCTTGTCACCGCGGCTACGCTTCTTCCCTCGATACTTTCGGGCAAGGGCCCCGACGTATATATGGGTCTTGCTGCTGCCGACGTTATTAACTACGCTATCCGTGACGCCGTCGTCAGCGTAAGCGAGGAGGACGTCTTCACCAAGAACAACTACACCTACGAGACCGAGGACGGTTACAAAACCACAACCGAGAAGGAAGGCGACGATTACACCTTCAAGACCATGACCTACGAGGAGCTCGTCGACGATAGATTCGCTCCCGCGGCTATGGATACCGTTACGCTTCTCGACGTTGCTTACGGTATTCCTCAGACGATGACCTTTGCTATGATGTTCTACCGTATGGACATTCTTGCAAATCTCGGGCAGGAGGTTCCGGAAACCTGGGGCGACCTTCTCTCGATACTTCCCGTGCTTCAGTCCAACAACATGGAGATTGGCGTTGCTTACATTAATGCCATAGACTTTATGATTTATCAGCAGGGCGGTAATATGTGGAAGTATGCAGACCCCGAGCTTTACGACTCCAGATATGCCGGCGCTAAGATCGACCTCGATTCCGAGATCGCAACTATGGCGTTTGACTTTACCTGCCGTCTTTACACCGACTATTCCTTCCCCGTAGTCTACGATGCGGCTAACCGTTTCAGAACGGGTGAGATGCCCATTCTTATCGGAGATTACGTAAGCATTTATAACACCTTGGTTGTTTACGCGACCGAGATTGAGGGACTCTGGGAGTTCTGCTCGCTTCCCGGCTCTATAAGAAGCGACGGAACCTACAACTACGACTCTCTTGCCGGCGTTACCGCAACGGTAATGCTTCACGGCTGCGACTCGAAGCTTGCCGCTTGGCAGTATATGCAGTGGGAGACCAACGATTCCTCGCAGGCTAACTACGGTAACAGAATCGTTGCCCTCATAGGCCCTTCGGCGAAGTACGCTACCGCTAACCTCAACGCTCTTGAGGATCTCTCCTGGACATCCTCGGAGAAGGAGGCGATAAGAGCTCAGATGAAGCACCTTTCTTCGATAGTCAACTATCCCGGCTCTTACATCATCAACAGATATATGCAGTTCGCCTTCCTCGATGCAGTTAACGACGGCTCTGACGCCGTTGAGTCGCTCCGCGGTTACGTCGACGCCATCAACGCTGAGATTACCCGTAAGCGCGAGGAGTTCAAGAGCGATAAGTTCGACCTGTGGATCGATAACGGTACGGAGGGCACAGAGCCTCCTATGAAAAGCACTGCCGGTAATTAAGACGATAAAAGGAGAGAAATAATGTCACATACAAAGACAGAAACTAAGCGTCCAACACAGCGCTCGGAAATGTCTAAGGCACAGTGGACATGGAAAGAGATGAAAAAGAACAAGACGGCGTACTTTATGCTGGCTCCGTTCTTCCTTCTGTTCATAATCTTTACCGTGTTGCCGGTTTTGCTTTCCATTATCCTGAGTCTTACGGACTTCAATATGCTCCAGATTCCCGACTTTAAGGGAATGACTAACTATACGAGACTCTTCCTTGACGACGAGATATTCATGCTCGCTTGTCAGAATACGCTGATTTTCGCATCGATAACAGGTCCCGTATCCTATTTGCTTTCGCTTCTTATAGCTTGGTTCATCAACGAGCTTCCCCCAAAGATTCGTGCGGTGGTAACGCTGGTCTTCTACGCGCCCTCCATTTCGGGTCAGGTTTACCTCATTTGGAAGACGCTCTTCTCGTCCGACGCTTACGGATGGGCGAATGCAACGCTTATGGATCTCGGTATTATAACCGATCCTATCCTGTGGTTCCAGGATGCCGATTACGTTATGGGACTGTGTATCGTGGTCGCTCTTTGGACCTCGCTAGGTACGTCCTTCCTTGCCTTCATCGCGGGTCTTCAGACCATTGACCGCTCAATGTACGAGGCGGCGGCGGTTGACGGCATCAAGAACCGTTGGCAGGAGCTTTGGTATATAACCCTTCCCACGATGCGTCCGCAGCTTATGTTCGGTGCAGTCCTTGCTATCACCAACTCCTTCGGCTTCGGCGCGGTAGTTACTGCGCTCTGCGGATTCCCGTCGGTTGATTATGCAGCTCATACGATAATGCACCATCTCGACGACTACGGCGGAGCACGTTACGAGGTCGGTTATGCCTCGGCGATAGCCGTAATCCTCTTCATAATAATGTACGGCTCTAACGTAGTTATTAAGAAGGCACTTGCAAAGGTAGGTGAGTAGTATATGGCAACTAAATTAAGAACCAGAGGACACAGAGTCGTCCTCAACAGATCTGCCGGAGGCGACACGGGTATCACCATCGCCCTCACCATCATGGGTCTCTTCATGTTCCTTCCCATGTACTACGTCGTCGTTCAGTCCTTGAAGCCGCTTGACGAGCTCTTTATGTTCCCGCCGCGCTTCTACGTTATCAGACCTACCTTTGATAACTTTAAGGACCTCGTTACTCTTATGAGCGACTCATGGGTTCCTTTCTCGAGGTACATATTCAATACGGTATTCATTACCCTTGGCGGTACCGTCGGAAACCTTATTTTCGCATCTATGGCGGCGTACTCTCTCTCGAAGCTTCGCTTCCCCGGAAGAGATGCTATATTCAAGCTCATAGTTACTTCGCTTATGTTCCACTCCACCGTTAACCAGGTTACGCACTTCATAATTCTTTCCTCATTCGGTTGGATTGATACCTATCTATCTATTATAGTACCCTCGATGGCTACTACGATGGGTCTGTATCTTATGAAGCAGTTTATGGAGTCCTCTGTTCCCGACACCGTCCTTGAGTCTGCAAGACTTGACGGCGCGAGCGAGTTCAGAACCTTCCTTACTATTGCGATGCCTATGGTTAAGCCTGCGTGGCTGACGCTTATCATTGAGTGCTTCAAGAACCTGTGGAACGCGGGCGCATCCATTTACATTCACTCCGAGGAGCTTAAGACCTTCAACTACGCGATAGGTCAGATAGTCTCGGGCGGTATTGCCCGTGCGGGTGCGGGTGCGGCGGCAACCGTCGTTATGATGCTCGTTCCCATCACGGTATTCGTTCTTAACCAGAGCCAGATCATTGAGACGATGGGCTCGTCGGGTATGAAGGACTAAGGAGGTAAAGATGAAAAATAAAATCACGAAGATTTTCATTTTCGCGCTCGTAGCAATGCTTGCGTTCGGCGCGGTATCCGCCTCTGCCTTCGAGTCGTACAACACCTACACCTATTCAATAGACGGTGTGCCTCTCGATTCTCCCGCGGCATACACCACCTCTCCCCAGGAGATTTACAACTCCACCGATATGGGTCTTACCACCGCCTTCGGCGGCATAAAGATTAAGTCGAGCACCGACATCGCCACCGACGAGGAGGGAAGAGTTTACGTTACCGATCCCGAGAGCAACAGAGTGGTTATCCTTGATAAGCACTTCAAGGCCGTCGGCGTCATCAGCGAGTACGTCAACGAGCAAGGAAAGGTCTGCAAGCTCAAGAGCCCTCGCGGCGTCTTTGCTACCAATCCCGAAATATCGGCAACCGGTGAGGACAATATCTATATCGCAGACACCGGTAATAAGCAGATAGTCGTATTCGACGGTGAGACCTTCGAGTACGTCAGAACTATCGAGAAGCCCAGCGACGACATAGTTGCCGCCGATGCATATTCTCCCGAGTGTGTCGCAGTAGACCTTTACGGAAGAATATTCGTTGCGTCTCCCGCAATGTACGAGGGAATTATGGTTCTCTCGAGCGAGGGTGATTTCGCGGGCTACATCGGCGCACAGAAGGTTACTCTCAGCGCGATGGACGCCGTTTGGAGAAGATTCCAGCAGATGGTCGGAAATAAGGATACGGTTGATAAGATGTCTGCGTCCTTCAACAACATAACCGTTGATAACGACGGATTTGTATACGCAACCATCAGCTTCACCGAATCCGCTGACCTTAACAATCAGCTTGCTGCCTTGAAGAGCAAGTCTCCAACCTACTCTCCTGTTAAAAAGCTCAACGCAACGGGTAAGGAGATAATGAAGCGTAACGGCTTCTTTGACCCCTCGGGTGAGGTCGGAATTCTTATGGCTAACGAGCTCTCTAAAATTATCGACGTTGCAATAGGTCCTGAGGGCACGTGGTCTATACTTGATTCCTCGCGCTCAAGACTCTTCACCTATAACGGAAACGGAGACCTTCTCTTCGCCTTCGGTGATATAGGTGACCAGTGCGGAAACGGAGAAAGCCTCAGAAGCATCGCATATCAAGAGATAGACGGAGTAAACTACATTCTTACTCTCGATAACGCTATCGGAGGAAGTATTAAGATTACCCGTTATTCTCCCACCCCCTACTGTGATACTATCCTTGCCGCTATTCATAACGAGAACGAGTACAACTACTCGGTATCTATCGACTATTGGCAGGACGTTCTTACAAAGAACAACAACTTCGACCTTGCCTATATAGGTATCGGTAAGGCGCTATTCAACCAGGGCAGGTACGAGGAGGCAAAGGAGATGCTCGCCAGTGCCTTTGAGACAGACTATTGGTCGAAGGCGTTTGCTGAGCAGAGAAAGGACATTATAGCTAAGTGGATGCTTCCGCTCGTTATTCTGATTGTCGCCGTTCTCGTGCTCTTCTTCAAGTTCCTCGGTTGGGCAAAGAAGAAGAACAAGGCAACCTCGCTCAAGGTCGGAAAGAAGACCTACTGGGAGGAGCTTATATACGCCTTCCACCTCGTATTCCACCCCTTCGACGGCTTCTGGGATTTGAAGCACGAGAAGCGCGGCTCTGTGAGAGCTGCCAGCACCATTATCGGTCTTACGATGCTTGCCTTCATCTATCAGTCGATAGGTCAGGGCTACACCTTCAATCCGAGAAGCGCATACACCACCGTATTCGTTCAGATACTTTCGATAGGTGTTCCGGTAATTCTTTGGACGGTGTCGAACTGGTGCCTTACCACGCTCTTTGACGGAGAGGGAAGCTTCAAGGATATATATATTGCGACGGGCTACTCGCTCGCCCCCCTTCCTCTCTTCGTAGTTATTTCTACTATTCTCACCAACGTTCTTTCGGCTTCCGAGGGCACTATCCCCAATATGCTCATAACCATTGCATTCGTTTGGGTGGTTATCCTTATCTTCTTCGGAACGCTGGTTACACACGATTATTCACTCAACAAAAACTTTATAACGACACTCGGAACTATCGTAGCGGCTGCTATCATTATGTTCGTTGCTATCCTCTTCTCGAGCCTTGTTGTAAAGATGGTATCCTTCCTTATTTCGATCGTAACCGAAATAGGAAACCGCATTTTATAAGCTGCAGGAGGTAAAGAAATGAAAATTAAAAGAATATTATCATCTGCGCTGACAGCGGTAATTCTGTTTACGACCATTGTGGCAGCTATGCCCGTGCAGGCGTCGGCGGTACACTCTGCCGTCGTAGACACCACCTCGCAGTACACCACCGACGAGATTAAGTCGAATATACTTGGACCGATGCTCAAGTATAACTACTCCTCGGCAGACGAGATGCTCGCATACGAGCTTGAGATGGGTTATCTTGATTACATTCATTCGGGCGATAAGAAGTTCAGCCTTTACGCTAACCGCTATAACGGTATCGTATATTACGTCAACAACGTAACAGGTCAGATTCTTACCACCAACCCCTACAATCCCTCTTATGCGAACATTGCCGACACAATCAGAACCGACCTTATGAGCCAGGTTTACATAACCTACTCCATCGTCGGAAGCACGGCTCTGCCGAAGACCTACGACAGCTACACCTGGGCTGCGTCCTACGGACAGATAAGCGTTTCGCCTATCTCCTCCGGTCTCAGAGTTAACTATACGCTCGGAGATACCTCGCTCAGATTCCTTCTCCCCGAGTGTGTTCCTGAGGAGGACTTTGAGAATGACATAATCATTCCCGCGCTTCGCAATATTGAGTCTCTCATTCTTGACAATCTCAAGAACGCGTCAATGGTTCCCACTTTTGGTTACTTTGACGGCGAAGGGGAAATTCTCGACTCTCAGCGTGACAGCTTCGGCTCGGTTGATTCGAGAAAGCTCAAGACCTATCTTGAGGGACTCTCGTCAAAGGTTGCAACCTACTGTACGGAATCTACGGTTTCGTCGATTCAGAAAACCATCAGCGATGCAATAACCTTCTTCACCTCTGCTTATTCGGTTAAGAACCCGGCTAAGTACGATGAAAACGATGATTACGGAGCGGAAGTTCTTGCACAGATGTACAAGGACTATCCCGTCACCAAGGAGGGCAAGGTCGTTTATGCGGTATCCTCCGACATCAAGAATGACGAGATAGGTAACCAGAAGAGAAAGAATGCGAACATTCTTCGCGCCCTTTGCCCCGAGTACACCTTCTCTATGATGTATGCGGCAGAGAGCGACTGCGGTATCACCGTTACGTCCATTGATAAGCCTCTCTTCAGATGCGCTATAGAGTACAGCATCAACGATGACGGAACGCTTTCGGTTGACCTTCCCTCGTATTCCATCACCTATGACGAGACGGCTTACGTCGTTAACTCTATCACAATCAACAAGCACTTTGGCTGCGGCGATATGCTTGAGGAGGGGTATATCTTCTATCCCGACGGAAGCGGAACTATCGTAGAATTTTCCGACTTCTACAGCAACGTCAACAGCGAAAGACAGAACGTGTCGCTCTCCGGCTCGGTTTACGGTATCGATTATGCATACTCGGCTATCATCGGAGCGCACAGAGAGAACGTGTCGATGCCCGTTTACGGTATGGTAACTACCACGGGAACTACCGATATGTCCTCGAAGTTCATATCCTCGGAAAAGACACGCGGCGGCTTCTTTGCCGTTATCGAAGAGGGCGATTCGCTCTCCCAGATAGCCTTTACCACGGGCGGCTCGTCGCACAAGTTTGCAAGCGTCTACACCATGTATCAGCCCTACGCGTCGGATACCTTCGACCTTTCGAGGACTCTTTCGGTTTCGGGACTTACCGAGCATAAGATGTTCGCGGAAGAGAGATACAACGGCTCGTATAAGCTTCGCATACAAATGCTCACCGATTCCGAGCTTGGTAACGCTACCGACCCCTTCGGATATTACGACGCTACCTACATAGGTATGGCGAACTTCTACCGTAACTACCTGAAAGAGAGGGGCGTTCTCACAAAGCTTGAGGACGTAAAGCAGGATCTTCCTCTTTACATTGAGGCTCTTGGCTCGATGGAGATTACTCAGAAGATACTCACCTTCCCTGTGACCGTGTCTGTTCCTCTTACTAGGTTTGAGGATATTGCTACGATGTACAGCGACTTTACCGACGCTGTAAACAAGCTCACGAATAAGGCGGAGGAATATCAGGCTCTCGCTGACGCAGAGAACAAGGACCTGCTTCTTAAAAAGAAGTATCAGGAAACGGCTGACGAGTACAAGAGGCTTGCCTCTGAGGTTCAGAATATCACCAACATCAACTTCAGACTTACCGGTTTTGCAAACGGCGGTATGGAGTTCACCTACCCCGCGAAGGTCAGATGGGATCGCGCATGCGGCGGAGAGGACGGCATTATAGCTCTTCTCGAAACTGCAAAGAGTCATAACACAGGTACCTCAACCTTCGGTGTATTCCCTGAGTTTGACTTCCTCTACATCAGCAATACCGCAGCCTTTGACGGAGTTTCCAATCAGAGACACGCATCGGTGATGATAGATAACCGTTACGCTTCAAAGCAGGCTTATAACAACATTAGCCGTAAGTTTGAGAGCATCTTCACGATGGTTGTCAACAGCGCGGTTATCGATGACCTTTACACTAAATTCGAGAAGGATTATTCCAAGATAGGCAATAATAAGCTCTCGGTTTCCACCCTCGGCTCCGACCTCAACTCTAACTTTGACGTCGATGACGTAATAGACAGAGAGGAGTCCAAGGCAAACGTCGTGGCGCTTCTTGACAGAATGGCTAACGACGACGGCTACGAGCTTATGGTAAACGGAGGAAATATTTATGCGGCTAAGTTTGCGACTCACATTCTTGATATCGCAACCGACTCCAGCCACTTCAGATATTCCTCTTACTCGATACCCTTCACAGGACTCATTCTTCACAGCTACGTGAACTATGCCGGCGGCGCTCTTAACTACGCAGGCTCCGAGGACTACGACCTGCTTCGTTCGATAGAGAACGGCGCATCGCTCTACTACATTCTTTGCTACGATAACACCAATTATATGAAGAACGATCCCGACCTTACGAAATACTTCGGTGTGGATTACTTAAACTGGTTCGATTCTATCGTAGAGAACTACTCGAAGCTCAACGCGGCTATCGGCCATCTTCAGAGCTACGAGATAGTAGACCATAAGGTCGTTTATGCAGAGCGTAAGCTCGATGCCGAGGAGAATGCAGCTCTTCTCGAGCTTCTTGGCGCTGAGTTCGTTGACTTTGCCGATAAGCAGATATACGCAAAGATCAACGCGGCATTCGATGAGATGATTTCCGACCCCGCAAACAATGGCAGAGGCGTAAAGGTCACGGTTGACTTTGATGCACTTGTGGCACAGGCTGTGGCTCTCTTCGATACCGACATCGATACGCTCTATGCTACGAGCTTTGATGAGAAGCTTGCCGCTATGGTTGAATACTACGAGACCAAGTACAGCGGGGAGGGAAGCACCGGCGAGCCTTATGCCGTTGAGTGCTCCGAGGTAGTATACGACGATACTTATCAGTCGGCTTATAACGCTATCACGAGCTCGATTTGCACCGATAAGAACTATGATAAGACCGATTACACCTGTGATCTCGGTAACGTAGTTATCGTTACCTACGCGCATGAGAATGGCGACACCGAGACCTTCATTCTTAACTACAATATCTACGATGTTGAGGTAAGACTTGAGGACGGTACAGTCATAACTCTTGCAAAATACGGCTACCAGACTATTTGATGGGGAGGGATTACAAATGAATAAAACTTCTAAACTAAAGAAATTATTCGGCGGAAAGTCCCTCGATGCAAGGAAGGCGAGGGCGGGATACGTCTTCGTTCTCCCCTTCCTTCTCGGAATTCTTCTGGTTTATCTGCCGATACTCATTGACTCGCTTTGGGTCAGCTTCAGTGAGGTTGCTTGGAATTCTCAGCAGCAGAGCGTTGAGTATATAAATAAGGGCCTTGAGCATTACAAAACCGCGCTTACCTCGTCCACCTATTTGGCGGCGCTTCTTGCAGGTATGCAGCAGCTTGTCTTCGAGGTTCCCGCGATAATCATCTTCTCGCTCTTCATCGCCGTTGTTCTTAACGGAAAGATGCTCGGAAGAGCTATGTTCCGTGCAATATTCTTCGTCCCCGTTATTATCGCAACCGGTCTCATGGAGACAATCAACGGTGCGGATATTGCGTCGGGTGATGCGGGATCCGGAGGTGACGACGGCTCGGGACAGGCGGCAGGTGCCGGCATTATCTCGATGCTCGACGTTCAGACACTCTTCGCGTCGATGAAGATAGGCGGCGAGCTCGTTGGCTATATAGTTCAGCTCGTTAATAACATCTATAACATCATCAACTATTCGGGTGTTCAGATGCTTATCTTCCTCGCAGGTCTTCAGGGTATTTCACCCGCGATTTACGAGGCGTGTCAGATTGAGGGTGCGACGGGCTGGGAGACCTTCTGGAAGGTTACCTTCCCGATGATTTCACCCATGATTCTCGTTAACGCCATCTATACGATAATTGACTCCTTTACGAGAACGAACAACCCGGCGATGAGATACATTGCGGATCAGTATGCCAAGGGTGAGCAGGAAAGCGCTACGGCAATGTCGTGGATATACTTCATACTCGTTGCGCTCGTGCTTGCCGTTATCGCCGGCATAATGTCCTCGTTCATATTCTACCAGAGAAGAGATTAAGGAGGTGTAATTAACATGGATTCAAGAACAGTTATAACCAAAGAAACAAAGAACAAAATCCGCGTTGATTACGAGGGTAAGCTCTCCTTCAAGGAAAGACTTACGAAAAAGCTCAAGACCTCTAACACATGGATAAAGGCAGTAGTTAACGTATTCCGCTTCATTCTTATGATGGGCGTTTCCTTCGTTATCCTCTATCCCTTCTTCGCGAGAATAGCAGGCTCGTTTATGACCAAGGAGGACGTAGTTGACTCTACCATCTCTCTTATCCCGAAGCACTTCACGCTTGAGATATACAGTGCTCTCATAGCAGAGAACCACTATGTTGAAGCGCTTCTCAATACCATCTTCCTGTCTATAGCCTGCGCGCTTATACAGACCCTCGTTGCCTGCCTTATAGGCTACGGTCTTGCTAAGTTCAAGTTCAAGGGTAACGGTCTCGTTATGATACTCGTTGTCGTTACGATGATTATACCTCACAGCACTCTTCAGCTTGCTCTTATGCAGCACTTCAACCAGTTTGACTTCTTCAAGCTCTTTGCCTTCGGCAATAAGGGACTTATACAGCTTATCACCGGCAGCTCGCTCAACCTCGGTAACTCCTTCTGGCCCTACATCATACTTTCGATGTTCGGTCTGGCGTTTAAGAACGGACTTTACATCTATATGATGCGTCAGTTCTTCAAGGGCGTTCCCGACGAGCTTGAGGAGTCGGCATACGTTGACGGCTCGGGTGTGTTCCGCACCTTCTTCCAGATAATTCTTCCTCTTGCAGTTCCGATGATGATCACCATATTCCTCTTCTCGTTCTCTTGGCAGTGGACGGATGAGTTCTATGCGTCGACCTTCTTCTCGGGTACCAGCCGTGATATTTATCTGATGCCTGATGTGTATAAGACGATTCCTCCAAGCCTTGCAACGAATTACGCAGGTAAGATTCTTTACGAGAACGTTGTTCAGAATACCGCAGGACTTATGATAATAGCTCCCCTTGTAGTAGTATACCTCTTCTGTCAGAAGTATCTCGTACAGGGTATCGAGCGTTCGGGTCTTGTTGGATAATTTTCCAATACAAGGCTTCGCACCTGCGATGCTTGGTAAATTTCTTCAGCCACAGCTCGTTTTGAGCTGTGGCTGATTTTTGTATAAAAGCAAAGAGTATATGTAGGGGAGGCGTCTCGCCGGAGGTGAACATTTCCCCTACCATGCGATAGTCGCGTGGTTTTCGTTATACAAAAATAGGCTCTCGCAGACGCGAAAGCCTCTTAAAATTTAACACGCCCCCGCCTTTTCGTGTATTTTTGGCTGTTTTAGGTAATACTAACACCAGAAAAGTCGAAGGGAGCGTGTATGCGAAGAAAACTCGTTGAGATTTGCGGAGTAAATACCGCAAAGCTGAAAACCTTTACCGAGGAGGAAAAGCGCGAGCTTCTGGCTCGGGCGCAAAGCGGAGACAAGGAAGCACGCGATGCTCTGACTATCGGCAACCTGCGGCTTGTCCTCTCGGTTATACAGAAATTCAATCCAAAGAACGAGAGCATTGACGATTTGTTTCAGGTGGGCTGTCTTGGGCTTATTAAGGCAATAGATAATTTTAATCTCGGTATGGACGTAAGATTTTCGACCTACGCCGTTCCTATGATAATAGGTGAGGTAAGGCGCTATCAGCGTGACAATAACGCCGTGCGCGTTTCAAGAAGCGTGCGCGACCTCGCCTACCGTGCTCTGCAGACGAAGGAGGCTATCGCAAGAAGCGAGCAAAGAGAGGCGACTATTTCCGAAATAGCCGAAAGGCTCGGCACGAGCGAGGAGGCGGTTGGCGAGGCTATGGAGGCGATAGTAGAGCCGATATCGCTCTTCGACAGCGCCTTTGGCGACGGTGAGGATACCGTTTACGTTATAGACAAGCTGGCTGACGAGAATGAAACCGACGAGGTCTGGATAGAGAATTTGAGCCTGAAGGAAGCCTTGAAGAAGCTGACTCCGCGCGAGCTTGGAATTGTAGAGCGACGCTTCTATAAGGGAAGAACACAGATGGAAATAGCCTCCGAAATAGGTATTTCGCAGGCGCAGGTGTCGCGCATTGAAAAGGGAGCTATTGACAAGCTTCGCAAATATATGAATTGAATGGGATGATTCATTTGCACAGAACAAAAATCACATGAAGAGATGTCAGATTGGTTTTGCGCGTTGCTTTTTGCCGTGACAACCCTCACAAAGTTGAAAACCGTCGATTTTTCGACGGTTTTCTTCATTATTATTTGATTCAGCCCATTCGGGTCAGATGTTCTCGGAAATTATTTCGAATTTTCCGGGAGGATAGCCCTCTACGTTCTTGAAGGTTCTGATGAAATTGGAGTAGTTGCCAAATCCCGACAGGTGACACGCCTCCTTAACCGAGAGCCCCATATAGAGAAGCTTTTTAGCCTCTGCTATCTTTCTTAATATGAGGTAGTCGGAAATGCTCATTCCCATCTCGGTCTTGAATACCTTCCCAAGATGACCGCCCGTGACGTATAGCCTTTCGGCAACGTCGGATATCTTGGCGCTCTGGAAGCTTTCCTCAATAGCAATAAGAGCGCGAACCGACAGAGATTCGGGCGTCATCGTTTGTGCAGCAAGAGAGCTCTTGAAAACACCGCCAACTTCTTCGAGAAAGTCGAGAAGAAGGGCAAATTTTGAAAGCTCTCCTCCGATTTTTTCGTATTCCTTAACGAAGGAGAGAATTTTCTTGTGCATCTTCTCGTCGGGGTTTACCTTTGCCGTGATGGTGTCTCCGACACAGTCAAGCCAAGCGAGATTGCGCGATGCGTGGGGCATAGAGTTGATGTAATCCACGATTTTGGAATCTATGCTTATAATGCATCTTTCGTATTCAGAGCCCGGCGAAACTATTGCCTTATGCACCTTTGCCTTCGGAATTATGAAGAGGTCGCGTCCGGAGCAGGAGTAAACCTTTTTATCCACGATAAAGCCGGTAGCGCCGGTTATGTTATAATATATCTCGTATCTGCTGTGCAGGTGAGGAACGCGAATTCCCACCGATTGCTTTACGCTGCGGTATGCTACTATCTCGGGCGCTGAATTAACGTACAGCGAGGTGTTTTCGTCCAAGGTCTGCTCCTCCTCTCTTCAAGTGTTGTTTTATGCGGTGTATACGGTTTTTCCGCCGATGACGGTTCTCTTGACGTTTACGTCCCCGTCGAATATAACGATATCGGCGTCAAAGCCCGCCTTAAGCTGTCCCTTCGTCTTAAGACCGAGGATTCTCGCGGGGGTTTTTGCCGCCATTTTGACAGCTTCGGGCAGAGAAACCTCCGCCATATTTATCATAGTTCTGACAAGTCTGTCGAAGGTAGCAACGCTTCCCGCAAAGGCAGTCCTGTCAAGAAGCTTTGCGACACCGTCCTCGACGATGACGGGAAGGCCGTTGTCGAGCTTGCCGAGCACCGAGGGACCCTCGGGCATTCCCGCGGCTCTCATAGAGTCGGTGACGAGAGCGATATTATCCGCGCCCTTTATTTTGAATATGAGCTTGAGAAGCGAGGCGGGAAGGTGCTTTCCGTCGGCAATTATCTCCACGGTAAAGCCGTCGTTGAGATAGCCTGCCTCGACCACTCCTGAAATGCGGTAGGCATTCTTTCTGTGTACCATGCTCATAGCAGAGTAGAAGTGGGTGAGGTGGGAAAATCCCTGCTCATATGCGTGCATAGCCTCGTCAAAGTCAGCGTCGGTGTGACCTATTGATAGAAGGATACCGCGCTCTCCCGCGTATTTTGCAAACTCCTCCATACCGACAAGCTCGGGAGCAGCACTCCATCTTTTGATAGCGCCGTCTGCAATATCAAGGATTTCCTTGTATTCCTCGGGTAAGAAGGGGTGAATAAAGCGGCTCTCCTGCGCACCCTTCTGGCTCTCGGCAAAATAAGGCCCTTCGGAGTGAATGCCGATAAATGCAGCGCCCTTATCGTTCTTCTCAGTTGCCTCTTT
>JAZSIJ010000127.1:0-3595 GCA_045533755.1 Eubacteriales bacterium
CTCAGCACCACTGTATGCAAGCACCTTGCTCTCGCTCTCGGGCACGCTCGAAGAGAGCAGAATACCGAGCGTTTCCTTCGCAAGCGGTATGTTAAGCGAGGCTGAATACTTATTCTGATTATTCTGTTCAAATTTATCCGAGGAGCTAAGCACCTCAACGTCAAGAGTGATTACGAGTGAGCTTACCGAGCTTTTAAGCCCGTAGAGCGTAACGAATCTCGAAGCTATGTCGTTATATTTATTATAATCGACGGTTATACTCTCATTCACCTCAACGCTATTCGACCTCTTTGCAGAGCCGCTCGCCTCGGGAAGAAGATTTTCGGTAAATTTATAATAGGGATTTCCCGAATTCTTGTCCTTCACGAGCACCGTCGCGTCTATCTTGTATTTATAATCGAATTCGATGCCTGTGGCATCCATATTGAGCTTATAATTAAACTCAGCCGAAACGGCGTTTATCAGCGAGGCAATATACTCCTGCCCTGCGCCAAGCCACTCCTTCTCGAAGAAATCGTTGTCCTTATACTGAACCTTATAGTCTATGCTGCTACTCTCGCTATATTCTATGTAGTAGGTACGGTTCATTCTGTCATAAACCAAAAACGAGCCAAGAGCTATTACGGCAACAACAGCAATGGCAATTATCTGAATAAGAGTCCATTTTTTTCTGTTTTGCTTATACTTTTGTCTTCTTTTAATTTCAATCTCAGACATCTTGCTCTCCTTTCTTAAAAGGTCAACGTGAACGCTTGAAAAGATTTCGCATCCAAAGGGTTGGGTAACCGAAATACGGTAGCTTGAGATTTACAAGCCCGACGATGTCAGAGTCGGTAATGAAGCCATCGTCGTTATCGTCGTTTACGTCACCCTTGGTGTAATAGCGCGCCCCGCCGTTAATAATCTCTATATCAGCGACTCTATGTATGATTATTGAGTCGTTTTTTTCAAAAACAATAACCTGTCCTTTTATTATGAGCTGGTCCTCGTAGCTTTCGTATATTGCTACGTCACCACGGTTGAGCTCGCCAGTCATAGACTCGGTTGCAACAACGTAAGCTCCGTAATAGAATTGGTTTGAAATCAGCATTATCGTGCCGACCATTACTATAAGAACGAGAGCCGTAATTACTCTCGATGCTGCACGTCGGATTTTCGACGTGTTACCTAACGCATATCTTCTCTTTTTTTCGTAGAGGGTATCTATAAACAGATATATCGCAATCGGTAAGAGAATTCTGATAAAGTTAACGAGCGATTCGGATATTCCCGAAATTACGGGAACAACGTATGCGTGAAGTGTGATTAAAAGCTTAAATACTAAACTAGGGAATATGCCATATCTTTTTGAAAGATAGTTATATAAAAGATTTGAAATAAGTGCCGGGAACAATGCGCCTGCCACAAGGTCCATAAATCTGTTAAACGATGTAACGCTTGGAATGTTTGAGCATATCAAAATATCACAAGCGACGCAGGACAGGTAGCAAAGCGCATTAGTCACCTTGTCATTCTGTGCAATAAAAACGAATCTAATCACCTCGGTGGCAGTGATTACCGTTGCTATTGGCAGAACAAATTTAAAGAAATTGCTAAAATTCAGCCCGTAGGGGTTTTTGTAAAACCCGAACTCCAGACCCGTTACGTAATAAAGCATCAAATAAACGAGAGCGATAACCGTCATAATGAGCAGTATCTGGTTCTTGTTTATTGATAAAATGCTTCTTTTCTTAATGAATAAGGGAAATAGTGCCGCCACAGGAAAGAGAAAGACGGCTGCAGCTATGCTCGCGCTTTCGGAAAGTGGCAGTATTAACACTATAAGGAGGACAGCGAGTATCGATGCCGAGGATATTCTTATTATTCTCTTGTCGGTCATAGCCGTCCTCCTTTCTCGCTCAATCCCTGAAATTATAGGAATAAAAAGCGATTAGCTGATGTTATTAAACGTTTGCGCCGATGGCGAAGACGAAGCCTGCCTCGTACGCCTCAGCGGGAGTGCTATTAAGCGTAACGGTAAGCTTAACGAGAACGCATCCGTTGACATCGCCGTCCTTAGCAGGAATCTCGGTAACTACGTTCGTGCCTGTTGCATCATAAATCACGTAGTCCGAGCCAAAGAAGTCACCCGTACCGGTTTCGGTGATATCAAACCTGGTAAGAGTGGCTGCATGGGAACTCTCGTTCTCAATCTTGAACCAGATAACCTGCTGGTCGCCTGCATCGGCAAGACCCATAATCTGGAACTTAGCGGAGTCCTGTACGTCGTCAGCAGTATCGTCAATAATATTGACGATGAGGTCGGATGCCTCGATTTCAACTACACCGCCCGGCGCATAGGAAACCCACTGTTTGTCCTCTCTTGCAACAGCCGTGATTCTAACGTCGAGGTCGAACTGGCTCTGAGTTTCGTCACCGCTGATCTTAGCGCTACCGTCGAAGTTAAGAGTATCCGAAACTGCAGCATAACCGATGCCCATAAGAAGCACGGCTATAAGCAAGAAGGATACTACTACTGTCTTTCTGTTTTTCATAGTTTGTTTTCCTTTCTGAATTTTGTGATTTATATAGATAAAGCCACCGCTTTACATATATCATAGTTATCATTTTTCGCCCTTTCGGCATGAGGGCTGACAGAGAGTCTTCATTGATGTATATACATCAATGAAAAGGGATATCCCTTTTCGCGTTTTTCAAAAGGTAAATTTTTCAAAATGCTTATATTTTCAAGGCTTTTTCTCAAGTTAATTATACAAATATTTTTGACTTTTGTCAATACTTTTACGAAAATATTAAGGTTTTTTCAATTACAGATTTTCGCTTCATTCTGCTCCTTGCTCCCGGCGGTTTCGCTGCGTCAAAAACAACACTCAGTTGTTTTTGACTTGCTACGAAGTATTGGCGAATTTATCCACCAAAGCTCTTTGATAGGAGAAATTTCGTAAGACAAGGCTTCTCCTCGGAGGAGAAGCTCCTGCGTAGCAGGTGATGAGGTGTATCCGTCGATTTTGCGTTATTTAAGGCAGATACCCAACCGCCATTATTTTTCACCTCATCCACCGCTAACGCGGTCCCCCTTCCCCTCAAGGTGAAGGCGTAGAAAGCTCTTTGGTAGGAGAAATTTCGTAAGACAAGGCAAAGCGAGCGAGAAAGTCTCGGATAGCAGAAATTTCGTGAGACAAGGCGCACCGAGCAAACAAGGCGAAGGCGTATATAAATACGTCGAGCCGAAGTGCGTCGAGGAGCAACGACGTATTGGCGGATTTATCCACCGAAGAAAAAAGCCACGCTAATTCTCATCATGCGTGACTCCATATATCAAAGGCGCGTGTACTTTGCACCCTGCTTGCTACCTAGGTAAGAAAGGAAGACCCATCGATAACAAACTCTACTTTAATACTCACTGAAAACCGAATAAAGAGATGAAACGAAAAGCTCAAAGTGTAGCTGAACCATTCGTTTTAGAAGCAACGCTCGTGCTTCTATGCAAACAACAGTTCAAGCCCTCGGTCAATTAGTATCGCTCAGCTAAATACATTACTGCACTTACACCTGCGACCTATCAAGCTCGTAGTCTACAAGCGACCTTACTCCC
>JAZSIJ010000046.1:0-17555 GCA_045533755.1 Eubacteriales bacterium
GAGGTGTTGCCGTCAATGAGTGCGAAGTCGGCCTTGACGGCGAGCTCCTCTACCGCGCGACGCATAGCGAGCATAGATGCATTCAGAATGTTAATTTCGTCTATTTCTCTAGGTGTTGCCTCTGCAATAGCGTAGGCAACCGCTTTTTCCTTAATTATGTCGAAAAGTCTTTCGCGCTTTTTCTCGGTAAGCTTCTTCGAATCGTCGAGTCCCTCTATAACGAGACCGCGAGGAAGAATGACCGCCGCCGCAACGACAGGGCCGCAGAGCGGACCGCGTCCTGCCTCGTCACAGCCGCAAACGGCAGAGAAGCCCTCGGCATAATGCTTTTCTTCATATTCAAAGCTTGGCATTTTTCTTTCCTTTAGAGTAATATTTAAGTGTCGCGATTAAGGAAGCTCAAGAGAAATGCGCCCGATTTTTCCCGAGCGAAATTCCTCGAGTAGCATAGAGGCGGTTCTTTCGTGGTTTATCTCGCCGCCAGATATGAGAAATCCGCGCTTTTTGCCTATGAGCCTGAATAGGTCGTAGCAGTCAAGGCTCTCGCAATCCTCGGCATCGAGCTTGTATCTCTCACATAGCTCGCGAGGTGCTACCTTTGCAAGTCTGCTGGCAAGGAGCATGGCAATCTCCTCGGTATCAAGTATCTGGTCGCGTATGGCGCCGGTGAATGCAAGATTTTCACCCACCGTTTCATCATCAAACTTTGGCCACAGAACACCCGGCATATCGAGCAGGTCAAGACCTATCTCGGTAGGTACCCACTGCTTTGCAAGCGTAACGCCGGGGCGATTTTCCACCTTTGCGCGCTTGCCGCCCGCAAGTCTGTTGATAAGTGAGGACTTTCCAACGTTGGGGATGCCGACAATCATAGCTCGCAGCTTTCTGCCCTCCATACCCTTCGTCTTGTATTTTTCAAGCTTGTCCGCCATAACCTCTCGCACAGCATCGGAAAGGGTGGGGATACCGCTGTCGGTTACCGCATCTATAACAACCGTTTTAATACCGCTCGCATTGTATTTTGCGGCAAAGCGAGCCGTTATATCGGGGTTTGCAAGCGAGGATTTAGTGAGAACTGTTACTCTTGGCTTTCCCTCAAGCAGCTTTTCTATTTCGGGGTTTTTTGAGCTTTTTGGAATACGCGAGTCGAGAAGCTCGAGAACGAGGTCAACCTGTGGCAGACACTCCTTCATTACCCGTCGCGTTTTTGCCATATGCCCGGGGAACCACTGTATAGGATTGTTAGACATGCTTATTCCTCCGCGCCTCCGTAAACCGAGCCAAAGCGATCAAAGGGGTAGAGTCGTAAGAGCACCTTACCGATTACCGAGTCGGCGTCAACTACGCCGAAGTATCTTGAGTCAATCGAGTTGTCTCGGTGGTCTCCAAGGACGTAGATCTGTCCTTCGGGAACGGTGAAAATCTCTGGGCTGTAGCCCATGAAAGTCTCCTTGCAATTATCTATGAGCACGAAGTCATCGCGCACAGGCTCACCGTTTACGTATATTGTCTCCTTGGTTATGCAAACCTCGTCACCACCCACCGCGATAACCCTTTTAACTATGGGGTGGTAAATTCCTGTGGAGTGGTCTTCAAGCACGACTATGTCATATCTCTCTGGAGTGTAGAAGAGTCCCGAAATTATAAGTATTTCGCCGTCCTGAAGCGTATTTTGCATAGAATTCCCGTCAACTATCGAGTGGCGGAATACGAAGCTCGTCATCACGAAGACTACGGTAAGGGTGAAAATCAGAAGCTCAATGAAATCGAATCTACCGTCAATTTTCCTCGTTTTTTTTACGTCGTAAGGAGGGGCTTCCTTGAGAAGCGAAGAGGCAAAGTCCTCGGCATCGTCTGAAGGCTCTGCGTTACCGTCGTCTGCGTCGTCTGCCGTGTCATTCTCCAATGGAATGGAGAGGGTGAGCTGGTCTCCGTCCTCGGATATATGCGAGAGTGGAGAAGAGTCATCAAAAATATCTTCTACGGGCGCGTTAGCTGAAATATCGTAGCTGATTGTGTCAGAAGAAGTTTCTGTCTCTGCGAGCGGCTCTGCGTCGGTGTTGCCGGAGCTTATGCACTCTTCGTCAGTCATGTTTTTGCTTACCTCTTCGTCGGTAGTAGTGTATTTATTTTCTTCGGGCATTATATATCACCGCCTTGCCGATAAAATCTTTTCTATATATTTTAACATATTTTTTTGTAAATTACAACAGCTAAAGTCCCGAAAATTACATTTAATTTACAAATTGTTTGTGACATTTGCAACAAAAAGGCGTAAAATCACCGAAAAGACGAAAAAGAAAGAAAAAATATGAAAAAAGACTTGACAAATACTCGGCTTTGAGTTATAATATTTACAACTGTGCCTATGCCTATTTGAAAAATGGGCGTGCTCGGTGTAATTCAGAACAGTCCTCTGCAAGCTCTGCACGAATGTTCGTAGTATAGGAGGTCCATAATAATGGATAAGGTAAGAGCTTTTGCAAATGAGCAGCTTAAAACTGAGGTTCCTCAGTTTGGCATCGGCGACGGCGTTAAGGTTTACGTCCGTATCGTCGAGGGTGAGAAGGAGAGAATTCAGCTCTTCGAGGGTACCGTTATCGCTAAGCACGGCGGCGGAATCTCGGAGACCTTCACCGTAAGAAGAGTTTCCTACGGCGTAGGCGTTGAGAAGACCTTCCCCCTTCATTCTCCCAACGTTGACAAGATTGTAGTATTCCGCGAGGCAAAGGTTCGCCGCGCTAAGCTCTACTATCTTCGTGACAGAGTTGGAAAGGCGGCTAAGGTTAAGGAGAAGGTTTAATTTCCGCTCCTCCGCAATAAAAATGACCGCTGTAAATGTGCAGCGGTCATTTTTATCTTTGAGACATAAATTGTGCAATACTTCGTTAAAGCATCGACTCAGTCAAATCGCCGTATATAAATATGGCTTCATTTCCCTCGCTCGCTTTGCCTCGTCTTACGCAATTTCTGCACTCAAAGCTATTTTTGCATAAATCGTGCAATAGGTTTAAGACGGAGCCTTATCCCATATTCTCCGAGAGCTTCTTGCCACCGATGATGTGGAAGTGCAGGTGCTTTACCGACTGACAGCCATTCTCGCCGATATTGGTGACAACACGATAGCCGTCGGCAAGACCGAGCTTTGCAGCGATTTTCGGAATTGCCGAGAAAATATGCCCAACAACGCCGGCATTATCGGCATTCACACCGTCTGCCGAGGGGATATGCTCCTTCGGTACTACCAGAACGTGAACGGGCGCCTGCGGATTTATATCGTGAAATGCGTAGCACATGTCGTCCTCGTAGGCACACTTTGAGGGGATATCACCCTTGATAATAGAACAGAAAAGACAATCCATAACTCTATCTCCTTGTTTTTTTCTCTATTCTAACATAAATCAAAAGGAATTTCAATAAGAAAATCAAAAAAACGGAAAGGAGACCTGCCGTGACAGATTCTTCATTACCCGAATATCCATGCACACGCGATATGTGGGACGAGCTTGTAGCCGAAACGCGTCCGATAATGATATACGGAATGGGTAACGGCGCAGACAAGCTTCTTTCCCGTTTTGAAAAATACGGAATCTTGGCAAGCGAGGTCTTTGCCTCCGACGGCTTCGTGCGAGGACACTCATACCGAGGCTACAAGGTAAAATCCTTCTCCGAGATTCGCGCACAATACGACGATTTTGTCATTGTCCTCTCCTTTGGAACTAACAGAGAAGAGGTTATTAATATGCTTGTCGGCATAGACCGCGAGTATGACCTTTACGCTCCCGATATGCCCATTGCAGACACAGAGGAATACTTTGACCGCAATTTCTATAATGCTCACTATGAGGATATGCTTGCAGCTTACAGCACGCTGTCCGATGAACGCTCGAAAAATGTATTTTCTTCAATTTTGCGGTACAAAATATCGGGCAGAATTAAATATCTTGAGCTTGCAAGTGATACTGATGCCGATATATATTCGCTCTTTTCGAAGCTTTTCATAAGGTCGGTTATAGACGGAGGCGCGTATAACGGAGACACCCTCAGAGAGATGCGCGCTTATTTTCCCAATCTCACTCGCGCAATAGCCGTCGAGCCTGATGCTCGCAATTTCAGGAAGCTTTCAGCCTATGCCGAATCGGACGATTTTGACATAGAGCTACACAACGCGGCGCTCTGGTCGAGCGATGGCAGAGGAGTGATTTCTTCTTCGGCGAACAGAAATTCTACCGTTACAGCCACCGCATCCTACGAGCATAGAGCAGAGAGCGTAGCGCTTGTTACCGTTGACTCCCTTGCAAAAGAGCGCGTCGATTACATAAAGTACGACCTTGAGGGCGCGGAGCCGGAGGCTCTTTTAGGCTCTCTCGGTGCAATCAAAAAGTATTCCCCCGCACTTCGTATAGCGATATATCACAGAAGTCGCGATATTTTTGATATAGTAAATTTTATGAAGGAAAATACCTCGAGCTACAATTTTTATATCCGTCGTAAGCGTTGCCTTCCCGCGTGGGAAATAGATTTAATAATGATACCTCGGAGGACCGATAATGATAAATAAACGTCCCGAAATACTTTCTCCCGCCGGTAATTTTGAGAAAATGCGCGCCGCTATTCTTTACGGAGCAGACGCGGTTTATCTCGCAGGTGCGCGCTTCGGTATGCGTGCCGCCGCAGATAACTTTACGCTAGACGAGCTTCGCGATGCTGTTGCCTATGCCCACGAGCGTGGAGTGAAGGTATATCTAACCCTGAATACTATGCCGCGTGAGGACGAATATCCCGCACTTCGTGACTATCTTGCCGAGCTTTCGGATATTCCGATTGACGCTATGATAATAGCCGACGTTGGCGTTCTTGAATTAGTGAAGGAAATGCTTCCCGATATGGAGATACATATCTCCACTCAGGCAAATGTCGTCAGCGCCGCTGCCTGCAATGCTTGGCATAAGCTTGGAGCAAAGCGCGTAGTCCTTGCCCGAGAGCTTACTCTCGAGGAGATTAAGGCTATCCGTGCCGCCGTCCCGTCGGAGCTTGAGCTCGAATGCTTCATTCACGGCTCAATGTGCATCTCTTACAGCGGCAGATGCCTACTCTCTAATCACTTGATAGGCAGAGATGCTAATCGAGGTATGTGCGCTCAGCCTTGCCGCTGGAACTACACCTTTAGAGCCGAGATTGCCGAAGAGAAGCGTCCAGACACCGTCATAACCCTTGAGGAAATGGGAGGCGAAACCTTTATGATGGCGAGCCGCGATACTTGCACTATCGAGCATATTCCCGAGCTAGTAGAGGCTGGAATTGATTCCTTCAAGATAGAGGGGAGAATGAAGTCGGCATATTATACCGCCGTCGTTACAAACGCCTACAGAATGGCACTTGACTCCTACTTTTCCGGAAATTACGAATATAATCCCGAGTGGTACCGCGAGCTTGAATCGGTCAGCCACCGCGAATACGCAACCGGCTATTACTATTCCGACTCGCATGCCGACGCAAATCTTGCCTCGGGCAACGGATATATAAAGGAAAAGTCATATCTCGCCGTCGTCGAGGCATACGATGAGGTAACGGGCGAGGCAATCCTCACCCAGCGCAATAAGATGTCGGTAGGCGACGAAATTGAGCTTGTTACCCCCGGTTCTGTCGGAAGAGCGTTGACGGTTACACCGCTTCTCGACGAAAACCGCGAGCCCATTGAGGCAACCTCGCACCCATATATGAAATTTTATATGAAAACGCCCTTTGCCGTAAAGGCGGGCGATATGCTCCGTGCAAAATGATAAAGGAGTAGGAAAATGGAATGGCTTGAATATTTAAAAGCAACAATACTCGGAATAATAGAAGGTATTACCGAATGGCTACCGATAAGCTCGACCGGGCACATGATACTCTTCGATGAATTTGTGAAGCTCGAGGTTTCCGACGGCTTTAAGGAGATGTTCTTCGTAGTTATTCAGCTTGGCGCGATACTTGCCGTGCCGCTTCTGTTTTGGGATAAGCTCTGGCCCTTCACTAAGAAGAAGAGCCGCCAGGAGCGGAGCAAAGTCATATCCCTTTGGTTTAAGGTTATAGTGGGCGCGATTCCTGCCGCTGTCATAGGAGTTTTGCTTGACGACCTGTTTGACACCTATCTTTATAACTATATAGTAGTTTCAATAGCACTCGTGGTCTACGGCGCAGCCTTTATCCTCGTCGAGCGATGCAACAAAAACAAAGCTCCGAGAGTAGATTCGGTTTACGACCTCACATACACCGACGCTTTAAAAATAGGCGCGTTTCAGGTTCTCTCGCTCGTTCCCGGAACCTCTCGCTCCGGATCGACTATCCTCGGAGGAATGATATGCGGAGTGTCGCGCACGGCAAGCTCGGAATTCTCCTTCTTTATGGCAATTCCCATTATGCTCGGCGCGTCGGCGCTCAAGATACTGAAGTTTATCCTAGACGGCTTCACCGCTTCGGGCTTGGAGATAGGACTTCTTGCGACGGGTATCGTCGTCTCCTTCCTCGTTTCGGTTCTCGCGATAAAGCTGCTTATGGACTTCGTTAGAAAGCACGATTTTTCTCCCTTCGGTGTTTACCGCATCGTCCTCGGCGTTATAGTCCTCGGATATTTCCTTGTAAAAACACTAATAGCAAAATAAAAACGGCTCATCAGAGCCGTTTTTATTTTATAAATAACAAAATCAGCGAAAATATCGCCGCAGACAGAACACCAATAATGAGCTTTGCGAGAAGAAAACGCGAATAGCGTATATCGGTGTCGGCTATTGCCGAGCGAACCTGTAAATGTATGGAAAAGCCCGAAAATCCGAGGGAAAAGGCGGTCAAAATGAGCGACGCCGCATTCGGCAGAGCACATTCCGAAAGGTAGGAGGCTGCGCCGCCGAGCTCAAGTAAGGGAATAATCAACGCAGAAGCCGACTCGGTAAATTCAAGCCTTTGAACCAGGTACGTAAGCACAGTAAAGGCGGTTATAACTCCCGTCACACGAAGCGAAGTGAAGGTCGCGGACTCGATAGATTTAATCAGCTCAAATTTTTTTGGTACGGTGCGCCCATTAATATGAGTAGGAGGTACTCCCCGCGATGTCAGAGCATATATAAGTGACGCCAACATAACCGAGAGGTAGAGAAGCGCGCCAAGAATTGCGTCTCCCCACATAGCTGCTCCAACGCCCGAGACAGTGAATGCCAGCGAGGGACCGGAGGATATGGCAATCGCACGCTCCGCTTCATCGCGCGACATTCCGCCGTTGATTCGGAGAGAGGAAAGCATGGCTGCACCGACGGGCGCACCCGAAAGATTGCCTATAACGAATGCGCCGAGCGCCGCCGCGTCTATCCGAAGAAGCTTTTCAAAGGCTCTGCCGACACTACCGGTGTCCTTTGGGGTATATGCGGCTGTGAGGTCGGCGAGTATCATAAAGGGAAACAGAGATGGAACGATAGCTCCTATGGCAAGCTCAAGGCCGCTCTTTACCGCCGAAGAAAGCTCGTCGGCAAGAAAAACGGCTGACAAAAGACAAGCGAGCAAAAGGCAGACAAATGCTAAGGGTTTTCCCTCCTTCCTTTCGACTATAGCTCTCATATTTCAAGCCTCCCGCGTCATAGAATACAGTAAAGATTTATGAAAAACGGGAGAAAAAAATGATAAAGACAAAAAAAGAAGAGAAGAAAATGCCGATAGGCTTCTACCTCTCCTGTGAGAGAACAGCAGGCGGAATGTCGATAATAGTCGGCGGTATAATGAGCGTTACCGATTTTTCGGAGGAAACGGTTAGTCTGGCAGGACATACAGGCCGTATTTGCGTGAACGGAAAGAGGCTTTCTATTTCTGTTTTTGAGAATAAAAACGTGGAGATTAAGGGAAGAGTGGAGGAGATAAAATTCATATATGGCAGGACTTGATATGAGGCTTTTCGGCTACCGTAAAATCAGCTTTGAGAGTGCAGCCGACCTATCCGTCGCAATAGCTTCACTCCTGCGCGCCGGGGTGTCTGCAGAGAGTGATGGTAATGGAAACCTTTACATCCGCGAGAGGGACTATTTGAAAAATGCGGATAATATATTGTGGCAGAAATCAAAATCTATATCAGAACCGCTAGGCTTAACGTCACTCATAGGCAGGATTTCAAAAAGACGTGCAACACTTGTTGCCGTCATCATTTCGCTTCTCCTTACGATAGCGTCACCGTCGGTTGTGTGGGACGTAAGGGTGTCCGGAAATGAGCGGCTTTCGGACGATGACGTCGCCTCAGCTCTCGCGCCCCTCGGACTTACGGTTGGTGCGCTTTGGAGCAGGGTTGACAGAAGCGTCGTTGAAACCGCTTTACTCGATGCCTGTCCCGAAATATCCTGGGTGAATATAAACCGACGGGGAGGTGTCGCCTACGTTGAAATAATGGAAGCCGCGCTTCCGCCAAAGTCGGATACCGATGAGGGCTACTGTAACGTCGTCGCCTCGGTGGATTGCGTTATAAGCGAGATAAGCGTTACAAGTGGGTATGCCGCCGTCTCCGTCGGACAGGCGGTGAGAGCCGGTGAGGTGCTCATATCCGGTGTTTTACCCGACGAGGCGGGAGGCGGATTTTGTCGCGCGTCGGGAAGCGTTAAGGGCATAGTTGACGATGAAATAACCGTTTCGGTCAGCCGCTTCTACACACAAAAGGACTATTCCGAGGGAATAAAAAGTGCTTTGACAGTAAAAATTTTTAATTTTTCCATAAATATTTTCAAAATCTATGGAAATTACGGACAAAAGTATGATATAATAAAAGATAATCAGAATTGCCGTCTTTTCGGCAAATACGATATACCAATCTCCACAGAAACCGAATACACACTTCCTTACACCGAAAATGTGATTTCCAGAAGCGACACCGAGCTCACAACCTATGCGTCTGAGAGTATGCGACAGGCGCTTCTTTTGCGCACCGAGTCTGCCGAGCTTTGCCGAGCGTCCTCAAACGGTGAATTTACCGCTGACGGTTACTTGATGCAGACAAAGCTGACGGTGATAGAGGAGGTCGGTAAAATTTCGGTCTTCGCAGCGAAGGAGAAATAGGAGAAATAAAGGAGGTGTGGCGCGTGGCAGAAAAATTAGTGTTGACACAATCCGACGAGGCAACCTCGGCGATATTTGGAGCCTTTGATTCGAACGTCAGAATGATAGAACGAACCTTCGACGTACGAATATCCAACAGAAGCTCGGACAGAGAATCGGGCGACGCCATAGTCGTAACCGGAGAATCCGATAACGTCGACCTTGCCGCACGTACTCTTGAGTATCTGAAGCGAATGAGCGGTGAGGGTGAAACTCTCAGTGAGCAGAGCGTAGAATACGTAATAGGGCTCGTCAAGGAAAACCCACGTGACATTCCCGAGGATTTCTCAAGCGACGTTATCTGTGTTACAAACCGTGGCAAGCCGATTAAGGCGAAAACCATAGGTCAGAAGAAGTATGTCAAGGCAATAAAGGACAACACCGTAGTTTTGGGACTCGGCCCTGCCGGAACGGGAAAGACCTTCCTTGCCGTTGCTATGGCTGTTGAGGCACTTCGTAATAAATCGGTTAACCGAATAATACTCACAAGACCTGCCGTCGAGGCAGGGGAGAGGCTTGGTTTCCTTCCGGGTGATCTTCAAAGTAAGATTGACCCTTATCTCCGTCCCCTCTATGATGCTCTCTTTGAGATGCTCGGCCCCGAGAATTATCAGCGACACATGGAGCGCGGAACGATAGAGATAGCGCCCCTCGCGTATATGCGTGGAAGAACGCTTGACGACTCGTTTATCATACTCGACGAGGCGCAGAATACCACACCCGAACAGATGAAGATGTTTCTCACCCGTCTTGGCTATAATTCAAAGGCGGTAGTTACGGGCGACCTTTCGCAGACCGACCTGCCATTCGGCAAGAAAAGCGGTCTTGGAATTGCTTCTCGCGTTCTTTCGGGAATTGACGGAATAGGAATATTTGAGTTCTCGGAGCGCGACGTCGTCAGACATCATCTGGTAAGAAAAATAATCACCGCATACGAGAAATATGAGAGGGACAATCCGCCGAAAAAATTCTCAGCGGAGAAAAGGAAATGAAAATGAAAAGCTTTGATAAGGATTTGTATATACATTTTTCGGCAACAGCGAGATTTCCCGAAACCGATGCCTTTCTGAAGGGTGTCGTCAGACAGGCGGTAAAGGCTACATTAGCAGACCGCGACTTTACCTACGGTGCTGAGGTTTCAGTAACCTTCTGCGATAATGCGTATATACGTTGCCTGAACAAGAAATACCGTGGAATTGACAAGCACACCGACGTGCTCTCATTTCCGATATATGAGGATGGTGATTTCGACCCCGCAGAGTGTGCCTTCGGCGCGGTGCTTGGCGATATAGTTATCTCGCTTGAGCGTGCGGCAGAGCAGGCGGAGGAGCTTGGTCACTCCTTCCTTCGTGAGATTGCTTTTCTCACGGTTCACTCCACACTTCACCTGCTTGGCTTCGACCACGAGAGAAGTCGGGAGGAGGACGAGCTTCAGTGTTCGCTCCAGAGAAATATAGTCGCCTCGCTTGGCGAATTACTTGAAAAGGCAGACAGCTTGTTATGAGAAGAACTTCATTTATAGCAATAGTTGGCAGACCCAACGTGGGAAAATCAACGCTCCTTAACTCTATACTTGGAGAGAAGGTCGCAATAGTTTCAAAAAAGCCCCAGACAACGAGAAACAGGATAACCGGCATACATACGGTTGGAGAAGACCAGTTCGTCTTTCTCGATACTCCGGGTATGCATAAGCCGAGAACCAAGCTTGGCGATTTTATGGTAAAGACGGCAAGTGAAACGCTTGGCGGAGTTGATGCGGCTATTCTCGTCGTCGAGGCGAGAGAGGTGGTCGGTGACATCGAGGCATCTCTCATTTCGAGAATGAAGGCTGACGGGCTTCCCGCCATTCTCGTTATCAATAAGACCGACACCGTAAGACCTGCAAATATAGCAAAAACCATCGCCGCCTATGCCGCTGCGTACGATTTTGACGCAGTTATTCCCACCTCGGCAAAGAGCGGAAAGGGAATAGATATACTTCTATCCGAGTGCGAGAGATATTTAAACGAGAGCGAGTGGTTTTTCCCGGACGATATAGTAACCGACCAGCCCGAGAAGAAAATAGCCTCGGAGATAATCCGAGAAAAGCTGCTTCGACTTCTTGAGGACGAGATACCCCACGGCATAGCCGTGACAATTGAGGAGTGGTCGGAAAAGCGCGATATGGTAAAAATACGCGCGGAGATATACTGTGAAAAGCCTTCGCATAAGGGTATTATCATAGGTAAGCACGCATCGACGATAAAGACCGTTGGCACGTACGCACGCGAGGATATTGAAAAAATGCTTGATACCAAGGTTTTCCTTGACCTCTACGTCAGAGTTAAGGAAAATTGGCGCGACAGCGATTTTAATATAAATAATTTTGGTTACAACGAGGATATGAAATTCTGATAAAGCAGGACGGTAGACTGTATGCTGGTTGAGGTAAAGGGGCTTGTCATAAGGACGGTTGACCTTAAGGAATCGGATAGACTTCTCACCATCTTCACTGAGGAGATGGGTGCCGTTACTGCGCTTGCGAGAGGTGCGAGGTCGCTCAAAAGCCGTAAAATGTCCTCGACCATGCAGTTCTGCTATGGGGCCTTCGTCCTATTTAAGAAAGACGACAAATACACCGTTAGAGACGCAGAACTTATCGAGAGCTTCTATGGGATACGCGAGTCGCTTGACGCGTTGGCTCTTGCTGCTTATATTGCCGAGGTTCTTTCGGACGTTACCACTGCCGAGAGTGACCGCGACCTGCTACGCCTCTCGCTCAATTCACTCTACGCCATATCCGAGAGGACGCACCCGGTTGCCATCGTGAAGGCGGCGTTTGAAATCCGAGCGGCGTCTGTTCTCGGCTTTATGCCGGACGTGGTCTCCTGTAACGAGTGTGAAAGGCGTGACGGAGAGTTCTTCTTCGACATTATGGGCGGCTTTGTAGAGTGCCCCGATTGCCGAAAAAAAAGAGCCGACGCATATATTCCGAGTGAAGAAGACAGAGAAAGGCGGATTGTCCGCATTCTCTCGGAGGGGGCAAGACAGGCGCTTGAATACTGTATTCACTGCCCGATAGAGCGCATATTTTCATTTAGGCTTGCCGAGGAGGACACCCGTCTTTTCACACAAGCAGCCGAGGATTACTTAATCAATCAGCTCGAGCGCTCATTTAAGACGCTTGATTTTTACAACCAAGTAAAGAGAAATTGATACACACAAACGCAAAACATAAAATGAAACAGGCTACCGCAGTCGTGAAAGGAGAAGGAAAAATGCCGTTTTCAAATAAAGCGCTCACAGCACTTGAGTTCGATAAAATTAAAGAAATGCTAGCACAGTCTGCGGCAACAGAGGGCGCTCGTGCTATGGCTCTGTCCCTCGCTCCCTCCGATGACTTTGATACGGTAGTCTTGCGCCAGACGCGCACAGCCGATGCAAAAAGGCTTGTCAATGCAAAGGGATACCCCTCCTTTTCCGCACCCGAGTCGGCAACCCCGGCATCCGAGCGCGCCTACAAGGGCGCAGTCCTATCGCCGAGAGAGCTACTCGATATAGCCTCACTTCTTCGCTCGGCGCGAATGATGCTTGATTACATTCATACTGATAAGCCGTTCGCAACCTCGCTTGACGGGATTTTCGAAAGGCTCATTCCGAACAGAGAACTAGAGGATAGAATAACTCGCTCGGTGCTCTCGGAGGATATGATAGCAGACGAGGCAAGCCCCGCGCTCGCGGATATCAGACGCAAAATAAGGCTTACTAACAATAAAATCAAGGATACTCTTCAAAGCTACGTTGGCGGAGAACGCTTGAAATACCTGCAGGACAATCTAGTCACGATGCGAAACGGCAGATACGTCGTTCCCGTCAAGGCGGAATATAAGAACGAGCTCAAGGGTCTCGTTCACGACACCTCGGCATCGGGTGCTACGCTTTTCGTTGAGCCTATCGCCGTTGTTGAGGCTAACAATGAGCTGAAAACGCTGACAGCCGAGGAGGCTCACGAGATAGAAAGAATACTCTTCGCGCTTTCCGTGGCGGCAGGTGAGCTCTGCTCGGTAATATCCTTGAATTATCACAATATAACCGAGCTTGCCTTCTATTTTGCTGCGGCAACGCTTGCAATGCAGATGCGCGCAGAGATGCCGTCTGTGATAAAAGCACGCGCCGTTAACCTTAAACGCGCAAGACACCCATTGATACCAAGCGAAAAGGTAGTTCCCATCGACGTCGCCTTTGGAGAGGACTATCGAACGCTGATAATAACCGGACCCAATACGGGCGGCAAGACGGTAACGCTGAAAACCGTCGGGCTCTTTGCCGTTATGGTGCAGTCGGGACTTCAAATACCCGCGCTCGAAAGCTCGGAAATGGGAGTTTTTGACGACGTTCTTGTCGATATAGGCGACGAGCAGAGCATTGAGGCATCCCTTTCCACCTTCTCGGCACATATGGTCAACGTGGTCGATATACTTGATAGCGTCGGCGAGGGCTCACTCGTGCTCTTCGACGAGCTCGGCTCGGGAACAGACCCAATTGAGGGCGCGGCACTTGCTACCGCAATACTTGAAAAAACCAAAGAGGTTGGAGCGCTTACCGCCGCTACCACTCACTATTCCGAGCTGAAGGTTTACGCACTTGAAACCGAGGGAGTACAAAACGCCTCGTGTGAGTTTGACGTAGAAACCTTAAGGCCTACCTACAAGCTTGTGGTCGGCACACCCGGAAAATCCAACGCCTTTGCAATCTCCGAAAAGCTTGGGCTTTCAGCTGAGATAATCGATAGAGCGTCACGCTTGATAGAGCGCGACGATAAGCGCTTTGAGGAGGTTATCGAGAGGCTTGATACCAACCGTATGGAGATGGAGCGTGAGCGTGAAATAGCCGAGCGAATGCGCGTCGAGTACGAGCGCTATAAGCTTGAGGCTGAGAAAAAACTGGAAGAAAAAATAGCTAAAAGCGAGGAAGAAATCTCGAAACAAACACTTAAAGCTAGGCAGATTTTGGATAGTGCAAGAGCTTCGAGCGAATTCATCTTCCGACAGCTCGAGGAGCTGAAGCGTCAGGAGGACAAGGAAAAGCGCGGCGAGATGATGAACCTTGCCCGCGAGGAAATAAGACGCCGAATGCGTGAGAGCGAGGCTCTTATGGACGGAGTAACGCTCCGCGACGTTTCGCTCGACGACGATTACGTTCTGCCGAGACCGCTTAAGGTTGGCGATAAGGTATATCTGGTCACGGTCGCTCAAGAGGGCGTCGTTACGGCTCTTGCCGACAAAAAAGGATTGGTTTCGGTTACCGCCGGCATACTCAAAACAAAGGTTACCGAGGATAAGCTCCGCTTGCTCGACGGAACGCAGAAATTCCGCAAGAAAGAAACGCCCAAAAAAGCGAACGAGGGCAAGGTAAAAAGAAGCATTGTTTCTTCCTTTAAATCCGAGGTCGACGTTCGCGGTATGATTGGCGACGATGCGTGGTTCGTCGTTGATAAATATCTCGACGATGCCATTCTCGCTAGTGTACCAAGCGTCAGAATTATTCACGGCAAGGGTACGGGCGCGCTTCGCGCAGCGCTATGGAAATATTTCAAAACCGATAAACGCATCAAGACCTACCGTCACGGCGAATACGGCGAGGGCGATGCGGGCGTCACGGTTATAGAGCTGAAGCAATAGGAGGGCGCGATGAAATTCATAAGCATAAGAACACCGCTTCCAAAGGACAAGCTCATAAGGCTTCTCTCCGATAACGAGTTCGTCAACGACGGAGTAAAATTTGAGGAGAAGCTCGGCAAGCCGCGAATGCACCTGAAAGAAAAAGACGGAAAAATCCGCATTACCTGCGAGCTTACGGGAAGAGCGACGAAGGACGACAGCTTCTTCTTGCTAGGAACATATTTTAAGGGTAAGATTACCGAAACAGAAGAGGGAGCGGTCATTGAGGGGCATATCACAACAGCTCCGATATATCATCTCGTATGGATTGCGCTCGTTTTTGCTTTCATAGCTCAATGCATCAGGCTCGGAGGCTTTTCGGTAGTTCCCATTTGCCTGATAGCCATAAATCTGTTTATGTTTTGGAATGAATACAAAAAGCAAGGACTTATCGAAAGATATATTAAGCGTGCAATAAAACGCGCAGTCGAAAATAAGTATTAATTTGATTTGCCGATGACGGCAGAACGGAGAATAAAAATGAGTAACAAAAATCAGAGAATTGAGACCAAATGTGTTCAGGGTGGGTACACTCCCGGTAACGGCGAGCCGCGTCAGATTCCTATAATCCAGAGCACAACCTTTAAGTATGCGACGAGCGAGGATATGGGCAAGCTCTTTGACCTTGAGGCATCGGGATACTTCTACTCCAGACTTCAGAACCCCACCTGCGATACCGTCGCGGCGAAGATATGTGAGCTTGAGGGCGGAAGCGCTGCTATGCTTCTTTCCTCGGGACAGGCTGCATCCTTCTTTGCGGTGTTCAATATTGCAAACGTTGGAGACCACGTAATTTCCTCGTCCAGCATCTATGGTGGCACGTATAATCTATTTGCCGTAACTATGAAAAAAATGGGTATAGACTTCACCTTTGTTGACCCCGATTGCACCGATGAGGAGCTCAACGCGGCATTCCGCGAGAATACCAAGGCGGTTTTTGGAGAAACTCTCGCAAACCCCGCGCTTACCGTTCTTGATATAGAGAAGTTCGCAAAGGCGGCTCACGCTCACGGAGTTCCGCTCATCATAGACAATACCTTTGCAACCCCCGTAAACTGTCGTCCATTTGAGTTTGGCGCTGATATAGTAACGCACTCGACCACAAAGTACATGGACGGCCACGGCTCGGCTGTCGGTGGATGTATTGTTGATTCGGGTAAATTCGATTGGATGGCACACAAGGAGAAGTTCCCGGGGCTTTGTACTCCCGACGACAGCTATCACGGAATTACCTATGCCGAGAGATTTGGTAACGCTGGCGCGTTTATAACCAAAGCAACAGCACAGCTTATGCGTGACTTCGGCTGTACTCAGTCGCCTCAGAGCGCATTCCTTCTCAACCTTGGACTTGAGAGTCTCCACGTCAGAATGGCGCGTCACTGTGAGAATGCGCAGCATATCGCAGAGTTCCTTGAGGCAGACGAGAGGATTGCTTGGGTTAACTACCCAGGACTTAAATCCAATAAGTACTACGAGCTTGGAAGAAAGTATCTTCCGAACGGCTCGTGCGGCGTTGTTAGCTTCGGTGTCAAGGGTGGACGTAAGGCGGCAGAGAAGTTCATGAAGGCTCTTAAAATAGTAGCAATAGAAACGCACGTTGCGGACGCGCGCTCCTGTTGTTTGCATCCCGCGTCAGCAACTCACAGACAGATGAATGACGAGGAACTTATCGCGGCAGGTGTTCCCGGTGACCTTGTCCGTCTTTCCGTCGGACTTGAAAATTGGCAGGACCTCGCGGACGATATTGCACAGGCACTCGCAACCATCTGATAACAAACAGCCTTATATTATATCATAAAGGAAGAATAGCTATGCCTATCAAAATTCCAAACAATCTCCCTGCAGTTAAAACTCTTGAGAGCGAAAACATCTTCGTTATGACTGAAACTCGCGCTATAACGCAGGATATTCGTCCTCTTAAAATACTCATACTCAATCTCATGCCGAAGAAGATAGAAACCGAAACCCAGCTTGCCAGAGTTCTCGGGAACTCGCCTCTTCAGGTGGACCTTGAGCTTATACACACAGAAACCCACAAGTCAAAGAACGTTGCCGAGGAGCATCTGCTTTCCTTCTATAAGACCTTCAAGGACGTTAAGGACAGAACCTTTGACGGAATGATAATCACAGGCGCACCCGTCGAACAGCTTGAGTTCGAGGAGGTCACCTATTGGGACGAGCTTTGCGAGATAATGGAGTGGTCGAAGACCCACGTTCATAGCACCTTCCATATTTGCTGGGGCGCTCAGGCGGGACTCTATTATCACTACGGAATTAAAAAGTATCCCCTTGACTCCAAGATGTTCGGCGTCTTTCCTCACAGAGTGGACTACAAGCGTTCCATGCTTTGCCGAGGCTTTGACGATGTGTTTTACGCTCCCCACTCTCGCCATACAACTATTAAAAGAGAGGATATAGAGGCAGTCAAGGAGCTGAAGATTATTTCCTCGAGCGATGAGGCGGGCATTTACGCCATTATGACCAAAAAAGGCAGGCAGATATTCATTACGGGACACTCGGAGTATGATGCAGATACTCTGAAAAACGAGTATTTGCGCGACGTTTCGCAGGGCAAGCCGATAAACGTTCCCGCAAATTATTTCCCGGGAGATAATCCCAAGAAGCCGCCTATGGTTACTTGGCGCGCTCACGCGAACCTGCTTTATTCCAACTGGCTTAACTACTTTGTATATCAAACAACACCTTACGATATAGAAAAAGTTAAAAAGAACAGAAAATAAGTTTTAATTT
>JAZSIJ010000015.1:0-9185 GCA_045533755.1 Eubacteriales bacterium
ATATCCAAACGAGTTTTGAAATAAAAAATAAATAGCCTAAAGGCAAAGGAGATGCACTATGTTTAAAATAGCAATTCTTGGCTGTGAGAACTCTCACGCAAACAGCTTCCTCAACTATGTGGTTAAGGATAAGCTTTATCCCGATGTTGAGGTTGTCGGCGTATGGAGCGACGAGCCCGAAGCATTACAGAAGATAGTTGACGACTACGGCGTTTACGCTATGAAGTCACCCGACGAGTTCGTTGGCAAGATTGACGGCCTTGTAATCACCTCGCGCCGCGGAAGCTACCACTATGATATGGCAAAGCCCTATATTCCCTCTGGAATTCCCATGTTTATCGACAAGCCCATCACCTCCGATCCTGCCGAGGCGGTTGAGTTTATGAAGGAGCTCAAGGCGGCAGGTGTCAGAGTCACCGGCGGCTCGTCGCTTATTCGCTCCGAGACCGTTGCAAATCTTAAGGCAGAGATAGCAAAGCCCGAAAACGGTCCTATCATCGGCGGATTTATGAGAGGTCCTATCTTGCCCGACAGCCCCTACGATGGCTTCTACTTCTACTGCATGCACCTCGTTCAGTCCATGCAGGAGCTCTTCGGATATTATCCTGCAAGTGTGAGAACCTTTACGAGAGAAAAGGTGTTCACCTCGGTGGTTCACTACGACGACTTTGAGGTAGCCGTCGAGTTCGTTCGAAGCAGTAATATGTATCGTGCGTTTGTAAGCATGTATAAGGCATTCGTCGGCGACAATATCTCTAGCGGAGACCGCGAGTTCAAGATTGAGTTCGAGGAGTTCTACCAGCTTCTTCTCGGCGGTGAGATGAAGCAGTCCTACCGCGACTTTATCGCGCCTGTGTTCGTTGCTGACGCTATAATAAAGTCGATAGATACCTGCGAAGAGGTTAAGATTTCCTATCCCGACGAGATTTAAGTGAAATTTTATCAAACTACATAAAAGCAAGAGCAAGGGAAAATATCCTTTGCTCTTGTTTTTTCAAATACCATCAAAGGTATAAAATGTTGTTAAATGAGCAAAATTATGGTTGACAAAGCTAAAAAAATGTTGTATAATAGTACGGATACGAAATAAAGAACAAATGAAAACGAATAAATAAGGAGAAATCAATGAAAAAGCTTTTATCACTTATTCTTCTCGCATGTACGGTTTTCACTCTTGCAGCGTGTAACGCTCCTGTAGAAAAGGAGTATTCTCTTGCAGTTGTCGTTGACTATACCTTCAGCGGTACGAAGGGAACTAACGTCGTCGGCGCAATTGTTTTTGATAAGGATGGCAAAATAGCGGCAGCTCGCTTTGATTCTATCGAGGAGAGCTTAAAGCTCAGCGAGGTAAACGAGCTCGCTACGGTTGACTCTGTCGCTACTAAGGTAGAGCAGGGTGAGGCTTACGGTGGCACGGAGGCTGCCAACGATTATGCAAAGATGCCCGCAGGCTCTTGGGAAAGACAGGCGGCAGCATTCGAGGCTGCTATCATCGGTAAGAACGCGGCAGAGGTTGAGGCATTCACCGCAGAGACCGTCGCAGGCTGCACTATGAAGTCTACCGTTCCTATGTTCGTTAACATTGTTAAGAAGGCGGCGGCTTACGACGCAAAGGTTTCCTTCAAGACATCTTCCGACATTACCCTTGGTCTTGGCGTGAACGGAAAGATTTCCGGCTCTATTGCAGATGGCGCTACCGCTGATATAGACTACGCGGCAGTCGTACTTGCAGACGGCAAGGTTGCAGCCTGCATGCTCGACTCCAGCCAGAATAAGTACACCCTCACAGTTGCAGACGGCGCTCTCACCGCTTCGGGCGAGTACAAGGGCACGAAGAACGATCAGGGCGAGGCTTACGGCGGTACGGAGGCTCCCGATAACGCTAAAATGCCCGCAGGCTCTTGGAAGAAGCAGGCTCAGGCATTCGCTGACAGCGTGGTTGGCAAGACCACAGCAGAGCTTGACTCTATGGAGGTTACGAGCGATGCTATCGTTGAGGCGGGCTGTACTATGCGGTACACTGTTGGTGGTTACAAGACGGTTATCATCGAGGCTGCCTCCAAGGCAAAATAATTGAATTTTTTGGAGGATTGAGATGAAGATAATCAAGATATTACTTTCAGCTCTCGTCCTCATGTTTATCACCGTCCTCGCGTCATGCGGGGGCGGTGGCAATCAATCGCCCGAAACAAAATCACATACCGTTTATGAATACTTCGACACGGTTTCCGTATTTTCCTCGTATCTCGGTGACACCGAGGCAGAGTTCGACGAGAACTGCGAGGAGCTCGAGGATATACTTCGGAAGTATCATATGCTCTTCGACATATATTACGAGTATTCGGGCGTGAACAATATCAAGACGGTCAATAAGAACGCCGGCGCAGAGCCCGTCGAGGTTGACCGTGAGCTTATCGACTTTCTTCTTTACGCTAAGGAGATGTATACTCTGACGGGAGGAGAGGTCAATATTATGATGGGCGCGGTGCTCCGCCTTTGGCACGACTGCCGAGAGGACGCGGAGGACGACCCCGGGAGCGCGCGGATACCCACCGATGCCGAGCTTTCAGAGGCGGCAGGGCACATATCCATAGACAACCTCGTTATCGACGAGGAAAACAGCACCGTTTTTATCACCGATCCCAAGGCGTCGATTGACGTTGGTGCGCTCGGAAAGGGGTATGCCGCAAATCTTGCGGCAGAGCATTTAAGACAGAAGGGCGTTACCTCCTACGTTCTGAACATCGGCGGCAACGTCTGTGCAATAGGAACGAAAACCGACGATACACCTTGGACAACCGGAATTACTAATCCCGACAGAGAATCCGACGAGCGCTTCGTCGTGAGAATTTCGCTTCAGGATACGAGCATCGTTACCTCGGGCGACTACGAGAGATATTTCTACGTTGGTGACAAAAAATACCACCACGTAATTGATAAGGACACCCTGATGCCCGCCGAGTATTTCTCCTCGGTCAGCATTCTGACGTCCGACAGCGCGCTTGCAGACGCGCTTTCCACCGCCCTCTTTGCGATGAGCTATGAGGATGGACTTGGGCTTGTAAATAATCTCGGAGGAATTGACGTCCTCTGGGTTGACAGAGAGGGAAGAACCTATATGACTGACGGTTTTTCTGCTCTCCTTATAAATGAATAAGTGAACACACAAACGGCACGTCTGTCGCGAGTGTTCGGAATTACACCTTAAAGGGATACGGTAATCTCGCGATAGAAGACCGTGTCCCTTTCTAATTTGCGATTGATATTTTTTTGACAAACTTGGTAACAATAGCCTTAAAAAGTGTTTGTAAATAAATTTGCCCGAGAGGGCAGAATGGAGACATATATGTTTGGGTTTAAGTTTTTAGGCAACACCCGAGTGCCTCACCGCAAGAATACCGCGGGAGCTTGCGCCGTCAGAATGACCGTGCAGGGTGAGGTGCTTTTGCCTGTGCTTCAGCACATCGGCGCGCCTGCTTTTCCTTTGGTTAAAAAGGGTGATGAGGTTAAGGTCGGACAGAAGATAGCTGAGGCACAGGGACCTGTATCCTCGCCGGTTTACGCATCGGTTTCGGGTACGGTCGTGGGAATTGAGCCTTATATGCGCGCAAACGGCGCTCTCATAGACGCCATCAGGATAAAGAGTGACGGGCTTATGACTGTCTCGGAGAGCGTAGCACCTCCCGTGGTTTCTGATTTTGACAGCTTCATAGATGCTGTACGCGAGAGTGGCGTCGTCGGTCTTGGCGGTGCAGGATTCCCTACGGCAGTAAAGCTTGCGGCAGAGAAGAAAGGCAACATTGACACCGTTGTTATAAACGGTGCTGAGTGCGAGCCATATCTTACGGCTGACACAAGAACGATGCTCGCGCTCGGTGATTATGTCAAGCGCGGAATAGAGCTTCTTGAGACCTACCTTTCGGCAGAGCGTTATATATTCGCCATAGAGAAGAATAAGCCCGATTGCATCAGGGCTATGCGTGAGCTCTTTGCCGAGGACGCGAAGGTTGAGATAACTCCTCTTCCCACCCTCTATCCCCAGGGCGCTGAAAAGGTTGCTATTTACAATACGACAAAGAGAATTGTTCCTGAGGGAAAGCTTCCTGCTGACGTCGGTGTTCTCGTAATAAACGTAACGACGCTTGCCAAAATAGCCGAATACGTTACCACGGGTATGCCTCTCGTAGAGAAGTGCGTTACCGTTGACGGCAGTGCCGTTGCGTCCCCGAAGAATGTAATAGCTCCGATAGGAACTCCCATCTGTGACGTTATAGAGTTTGCAGGCGGACTCTCCGCCCCCGTCGGAAAGGTGCTCTTTGGCGGTCCTATGATGGGTATTGCGGCAGAGTCTATCAATGAGCCTATCGCCAAGACGACCAACGGTATCACCGTCTTTGCCGAGGATGATGCACTCGCTCCCGAGCCTACCGCTTGCATACATTGCGGCAGATGCGTCAGAGCCTGCCCGCTCGGTCTTAACCCGATAGCTTATGCAAACGCGCTTAATATAGAATCCAAGGAGGACAGAATAGCAAAGCTCGACGCCTACAAGGTAAATCTTTGCATGGAGTGCGGCTGTTGCTCCTACGTATGTCCCGCAAAGCGTCCTCTGGTTCAGAACAACAAAATCGGCAAGGGCGAGCTGAGAGAGTATAATTCTCATCAGCAGACGCTTAAAAATTAAGGAGGCAGAAAATGGAAAAGCTTATAGTATCGTCATCTCCCCACCTCCATTCGAGCGCGACGACACGCAAAATAATGCTCGACGTGGTTATAGCACTCCTGCCCGCCACCGTCGCGGCGGTGGTTTACTTCGGACTGAAGGCACTGCTTCTCATCGCGGTTTCGGTAACGACAGCGGTGCTCGCGGAGTTCGTATTCAATCTTATCTGCAAGAAAAAGCAGACTGTCGGCGACCTTTCCGCCGTTGTTACGGGACTTCTTCTCGCGCTCAACCTTTCAACGAAGGTTACGGTGTGGCAGACTATCGTCGGCGCTATATTCGCTATTATAGTAGTTAAATGCCTCTTTGGCGGTATCGGCTGTAACTTTGCAAACCCCGCAATCACCGCGAGAGTTATGATGCTTATAGCCTTCGGTCAGGTCGCAGGCGGAGCCTCTAACGCCTTTTCAGAGGTTGAGGCAGGAGCAACTCCTCTTCAGGTTCTTGGCGGCTCGACGGGAAATCTCCCCTCGCTTTTCGATATGCTTATCGGTAACAGAGCCGGAGCTATCGGCGAAACCTGCGCTATCGCAATTATCGCCGGCTTCGTATATCTCGTGGCACGCCGGGTTATACACTGGCAGACCCCGGTTATTTTAGTCGGTACGGTGTTCGTTCTTTCGTTCCTTCTTTGCGGCTTCGACGTAAACGATGCTGTTTATTACGTGCTTTCGGGAGGTCTTCTTCTTGGCTCGGTATTTATGGCTACCGACTATTCGACCACTCCCACCAATACACTCGGTAAGATGATATTTGCCTTCGGCTGCGGTATAATTACCGTGCTTATCAGATTCTACGGCGCATATCCCGAGGGTATTTCATTCGCAATTCTCTTTATGAATATTCTCGCTCCCTATATTGAAGCCTGGACGGCAAGACGTCCTCTCGGAGGTGCAAAGAAATGAGAAAAGAAAAATTGATGCCCTCCATAGTCCTCGGCGTTATCTGTATTGTCGTTGCAGGACTTCTTGCTCTGGTTAATACGGTAACAGGGCCTATAATTGACAAAATGAATTCCGACAAGGCAAATGCCGCGCTTCTGGAGGTTTATCCCGGCGGCTCGGGCTTTGAGGAAATTGACATTTCGAAGTACGCAGGCAAGCTTCCCGAATCCATAACCGCCGCATACAGCGAAGGCTCCGGCGGCTACGTGATTCAGTCCACCGTAACCGGATATAAGCCGGGTATGGTTATTATGTGCGGTATCGACAAGGACGGTAAGATTGTTGGCGCGGACTACATTCTCTCGAATGAGACGCTCTCTGCTGAGGTTGGTCTCGGTGACCGCTTCGTAGGCAAGGGCGAGGACGAGATGAGCCCCGACATCGTAGCCGGCTCTACTGCAAAGCTCACGACAGGCGCTTACTATCAGGCAATTCTCGATGCCTTCGGCGCTTTCACGGTGTTTAACGGCGGCGAGGTTGACAACCGCACTCCCGAGGAGATTTTGCAGGACAACTGCAACGCGGCTCTCGGTACGGAGAATAAGACATTCACCAAGTGGATTGCACTCACTCTCCTCGACGGTATTGACGCCGTTTACGAGGCGGCGGAGGGCAGAGTATACGTCATTGGCGATGCCTTCGTCGGCATCAAGGCTGATGGCACGGTAGCAACCGTTGACGCTACCGAGGAAAATAAGGCTAAGGCTTCTCTGGCAGACGCGACGGTCAAGGCTATCACGCTCGAGAGTGTGGATAAGCCCGCTGATGCAAAGAGCCAGATAGTCAGCATTAAGCGCGCATCGAACGGAGCATATCTATTCGAGCTTTCGGCGGCAGGCTATCAGTCGAAGTTCGAGTACGGTGATGGCACTCCAATTAAAATTATGCTTACCATATCCTCGGACGGTAAGATAATCGACTGCGTTACCGTGTCGCAAAGCGAGTCAAAGGGATTTGGCGATGTCTGTGCTAGTGAAGAATATACAGCTCAGTATAAGGACAAGGGTGACGCCGATATTGAGATTTCCTCTCGTTATCCGATGGATTATAGCGATGACCTTATCCCCTCTGACAGCACCGACGTTGGCGCTATTGCAAACGCAACCTACACCACCGTAGGCTATCAGACGGCAGTAAAGGCGGCGTTCGAAGCCTTTAACGCATTAACTTCTACAGAAGGAGGTAACTGATAATGAAAAACAATAAATTGGCTATCCTCCTTCGAGGTATCATAGCCGAGAACCCCGTTCTTATCCTCGTTCTCGGCACCTGTCCCACACTTGCAACCTCGGGCGACGTTATCTCTGCGTTCAGTATGGGTATTGCAGCTACTATCGTTCTTATCTGCTCGAATGCGGTAATATCGGCGCTTCGTAACGTGATTCCCGACACCGTGCGTATCCCCTGCTATATCGTTATTATCGCAGGCTTCGTTACGGCAGTGCAGATGCTGCTTCAGGCGTATCTGCCCGATATTTACGATATGCTCGGCGTCTATCTTGCACTTATAGTCGTTAACTGTATCATTCTCGGCAGGGCAGAGATGTTCGCAAGAAAGAACACGGTTATCGACTCGGTGTTTGACGGACTTGGAATGGGCATTGGCTTCCTTGTGGCACTGCTTCTTATGGCTACGGTGCGCGAGGTGCTAGGTAACGGCTCCTTTGCCGGAATCGTCATTCCCTTTATGGAAAATATCAAAATCCCCGTGCTTACTAAAGCTCCCGGCGGCTTCCTCGTTTACGGTATCCTTATTGCCGTTATGAATAAGCTCACCGAGAAAAAGGGCGGCGTAAAGCGCAAGTCCTTCAGCTGTGAGGGCTGCCCCTCAGCACACATCTGCGATAAGACCTCATGCGGTGAGGCGGCAGAGCTTGCCGTAGTATCCGAAGCACCCGAAGACCCTATGGCAAAGGAGGAGGCGTAAGATGAAAGAATTAATTCTCACCTTTATGGCAGGAATACTCATTAACAACTACGTCCTGCAGCAGTTCCTCGGAATCTGTCCCTTCCTCGGAGTATCGAAGAAATTCAATCAGGCGGCGGGAATGGGACTTGCGGTAACCTTCGTTATGCTTTGCGCAACGGCGGTAACTCACCCAATCTATACCTATGTGCTTAAAAATCTGCACCTCGAATATCTCCAGACGATAGTCTTCATTCTCGTTATAGCGGCACTCGTTCAGTTCGTTGAGATAATAATAAAGAAGTTTATACCCGGGCTTTATAAGGCGTTCGGAGTATATCTTCCTCTTATTACCACCAACTGTGCCGTGCTTGGCGTTACGCTTAACAACATCACCGCGGGCTACGATTTCCTTTATTCTATGGTATCCACGCTGGGCGTGGGCATTGGCTTCCTCTTTGCGATGGTTCTCTTCGCAGGAGTTCGTTCACGTATAGAGAACTGCCCCGCGCCGAAGTGCTTCCGCGGAGTTCCCGTGACACTCGTTGCCGCGTCTATCGTTGCGCTCGCGTTCTTCGGCTTCTCGGGAATCGTCGAGAATATGCTTGGTTAAGGAGGACGGAATAATGCCAGAACAGTTAATTGCAATTTTAGTTCCGATAGGGATTCTTGCGGCAATAGCAATCCTTTGCGCCGTGCTTCTGACCCTTGCCTCGCACTTCTTCGGCGTTAAGGAGGACGAGAAATTCCTCGCTATCAGAGATACCCTTCCCGGCGCTAACTGCGGCGCTTGCGGCTTTTCGGGCTGTGACGCTTACGCAAAGGCACTTGCCGAGGGCAAAACCGACAAGACCAACCTCTGCGTACCCGGCGGAGATAAGGCGGCTAAAGAAATTGCCGAGGTGCTGGGCGTTGAGGCGGAGGACGTTGTTGAGAAGGTTGCATACGTTGCATGTAACGGCAACTGCGACGCTACTGAGCGCAGATACGTCTACGACGGAGTCAAGAGCTGCCGCGTTGCCAACCTCAGCTATTCGGGAGATAAGCTTTGCGCTTACGCCTGCCTCGGCTACGGCGACTGCGTAAGAATTTGCCCCGAGTACGCCATCTCGATTGTGAACGGCGTAGCGAAGGTTGACCCGAGAAAATGTATCGGCTGCGGAATGTGTACCCGCGAGTGTCCGAACAATATCATTCATCTTATCAAGGATACCGAGCGCGTCGTCGTGGAGTGCTCGAATCACGATAAGGGCGCGGCGGTAAGAAAGAGCTGTAAGAACGGCTGTATTGCCTGCGGTAAGTGCGAGAAGAGCTGCCCTGAGGGAGCTATCAAGGTTATAGATAATCTCGCAACCATTGACTACGACAAGTGTACCGGATGTGGCACCTGCGTGTCGGTTTGCCCCGTTCACTGTATTCACGAGGGCAATTTCATCTGCGGCGCACACTTCTAATTGACAATCTAAAATGAAAAAGGAGATATCGTAATGAAGACTGATTTTGCTAAACAACAGCCGCGCCTTCGTTACGATATCATTCTTATTTTGGTGCTTCTGCTTGCTTCCGCCTTGTTTCTCTTTGTAAATTTGCTCACGCGTGTCGAGGGAAATTA
>JAZSIJ010000094.1:0-9491 GCA_045533755.1 Eubacteriales bacterium
TCTGCAACAGAACCGGGGATACAGAAGGATTGAAGACCGATACCGATAGCGGCAGCAGCGTCAGAGGCCTTTGTGCAACCCTTTTTGATTGCGATAGCAGCACCTACCGTGTAAGCCCAAACTGCGTTTTCAAAGCAGATAGGCTGTGTGCCTCTTACTATTTTATCGCAATCAACACCCTTTGCAAGTGTGATTTCTTTACACTCCTCAATAGAGTTAATACCGTATTCTTTAAGAGTAGCGAGAATTTTCGCTTCTCTTCTCTCATAGTTTTCAAACAAAGCCATTTTCGCTACCTCCTTTTAGTCTTTTCTCGGGTCGATGAACTTAACGGCGCCGTCCTCTTTTGTGAATCTGCCGTAGTGACCCATGGATTTTTCATAAGCGGTGTTGGCGTCGTCGCCCTTCTTGATGAAGTCGGTCATCTTGCCGAGGTTAACGAACTCGTAGCCGATAACCTGATCGTTCTCGTCGAGCGCCATTCTGGTAACGTAGCCCTCTGCCATCTCGAGATAACGATCACCCTTTGCAAGAGTGCCGTACATAGTACCAACCTGCGAGCGAGAGCCTTTACCGAGGTCCTCAAGACCTGCGCCGATGGTAAGACCGCCCTCGGAGAATGCCGACTGAGTACGTCCGTATACTATCTGAAGGAAGAGCTCACGCATAGCCGTGTTGATAGCGTCGCAAACAAGGTCGGTGTTAAGCGCCTCAAGAATAGTTTTGCCCTGAAGAATCTCTGCCGCCATAGCTGCCGAGTGAGTCATACCCGAGCAACCGATGGTCTCGACGAGAGCCTCCTGGATAACACCCTCCTTAACGTTGAGGGTAAGCTTACACGCGCCCTGCTGAGGTGCACACCAGCCGATGCCGTGAGTAAGACCGGAAATGTCCTTGATTTCTTTAGCCTTTACCCACGCGCCCTCCTCGGGAATGGGAGCGGGACCGTGGTTGGGGCCCTTGGCTACTACGCACATGTTAGCAACTTCATGTGAATAGATAAGTTCTGCCATAATTTATATCTCCTTTTATTTAATTAACTGGTAATTGGGTTACTTTACGATTTCACCGTAAATCTCGCCGAATGCGCAGGCTGCGTTAGCCTCATCGGTGTCGATGTGCATAGCGGGAGCGAAGTTAGCGTTTACTCTGACTACAACGTCGCCAAGGATTGCGCTACGCTCGGAGTCTATCTTAACCGAAACTATCTCCTTATCGGAAACGCCCATCTCTGCCGCTGCCTCGGGGGTGAGGTGTATATGACGCTTTGCCGCGATAACGCCCTCGGAAAGCTCAAGCTCTGCGCCGGTGTCGGGGTTAACGAGCTTACAAGCGCCGCTGCCTGCGATGTCACCGCTCTCGCGAATGGGAGCAGCCACGCCGATAGAGCGAGCGTCGGTGAGAGAAATCTCAACCTGGCTTGCGGGACGGGTAGGGCCGAGGATAGATGCCTTAAGAGTACCCTTAGGGCCTACTACAACGAGCTTCTCAGCGCACGCGAACTGACCGGGCTGGCTGAGATCCTTCTTCTTCGTAAGCTCGTAGCCTACGCCAAAGAGCGTATCTACAGCCTCGCGGCTGAGGTGAATGTGTCTTGCAGAGGTTTCAACTATAACCTGTTTCATTGTAAAAGTCTCCTTATTGATTAAAATCTATTTTTACCGACTAATATTATAGCATAGAATCTTTTGAAAATCAATCTATTATTGGAAAGATTATCAAAAAAATAACAAAAATATTAACGGAGCGCTAATTTATGGATAAAGAAAATTCTTTAAAAGAAGGACTTCCGATAGAATCTGCTGAAAATTCAGGGATAACGCCTATCGGAAATGCAGAAGAAACCTTTTACTGCTTATCAATTATAGGTCAGATAGAGGGACACTATACACTTGACAGTAATCAGAAGACAACGAAATACGATCACGTAATTCCCTTACTCGTCGCACTGGAGGAAAGTCCGAAGGTTGACGGAATTATCATTTTAATAAATACTCTCGGCGGCGACGTCGAGGCAGGGCTTGCCATTGCGGAAGTAATTTCCGGCTTAAGCAAGCCTACGGCGTCTATTGTTCTCGGCGGCGGACATTCCATAGGAGTTCCACTGGCGGTAAGCGCAAAGCGCTCGTTCATAGTTCCAAGCGCTACGATGACAGTGCACCCCGTTCGTACGACGGGGCTCGTGCTCGGTGTCCCACAGGCATTCGACTATCTTGAAAAAATGCAGGATAGGATTATCAGCTTCATCACGCGCCACTCAAACGTGGACGAGGAGCATTTTCGTATGCTGATGAACCGAACCGACGTGCTTGTTAACGACATCGGCTCGATTCTAAACGGCTATGAAGCCTGCGAATGCGGTCTGATAGACGAGGTTGGAAGCATCAAGGACGCGTTGGCGTATTTGAAAAGCGAGCTCAAAAAGTCAGAGAAATAGGCTATACAAAAACCGCCCCGAGCGCTTTTATTCGACGCTTGAGGCGGTCCTCTTTTATTTTAATGGTTAAATCTTATTTTAGGCGTTCTCTTTTTCAGCCTCGGCATCTGCGTCTGCCATCCACTTTATGAGAAGCTCACGAGCTTCCGCAATATCCTTTTGCTGCTGCTCACCGGAAATTTCGCGCTCGATGGTGAAGGGGCCCTCGTAACCTAATTTACGGAGCTTTTTAATGACCTCGGGGATATTGGCACGTCCCTCTCCTACGCGTGCTTGCCTTCCATTTAAATATATGTCGGTCGGTAAAAATCCGTCCTTGATATGCGTGTCACGTATGTACTGTCCAAAAACATCAATTGCATCAAGGGGGTTGCCCGTACCGTAAAGAATAAGGTTTGCGGTATCGAAGTTAATGCCACAGTTGCCCGTACCTATCTCCTCGATCATACGAACTACAGTTATGGGAGTTTCCTGACCTGTTTCGAAGAGGAAGGTCTGTCCCTTTGCCTTCATATATTTGCAGACGTGACGAAGCGCACCTGCCGTGCCGACAAAATCGGGATCCTTCGGGTTTATCGGAATGAAGCCAACGTGGGTCGCTATGTATTTTACTCCAAGGGCCTCAGCAAAATCAGAAGCCTTGATAAGAGCTTTTGTTCTTGCCTCGCGATATGCAGGGGGCACAAGGCCTATGGTTGAGGGGCCGTAGGTCGCATTCCACTCCTTAGGGCCGTCCCAGCCTGCCCAAACGGTAGAAATCTTAAAGTCGGTTTCCTCGAGTGCCGCTTTGACCTTTGCCGCATGCTCCTTGCTGTAATGCTCTTCATTCCAGATACAAAGCTGACAGGACTTAAGACCCATTTCCCGAGCCTTGCGGAATGCTTCAACAATATCCTCTTCAGCCTTGTAATTGATAAGTGCACCTATTTCGTTATTCATTTTACAACACTCCCGTTAAATCTTTACTGCTTTCGAATCGGCAAGTGCGCTCTCGCGAAGCTTCTCTATAAGTCGTACCGACTCAGCCGCACTCTCGGGCGGGTTTTTCGTGTTCACTGCGGCAGGATCGAGAATAAGGTTTGCGATATACTCTATCTCTGCCCCTATGTGATTATGATTGGAAATTGCGGGAGCTATGCTCTCGCCGCTGTTGGTCAACACCTTAACCTTATCGCCTTCAAGGAACACCTCAGCATTCTCAAAGCGAGCGCGGAAGCCTTTTTTGAAGCTCCATCCCTTTTCTTCGTCCCAGGACGCGTCTACAATAACATTCGCACCGTTATAATTAAGTCTGCTGTTGACTACCTGCCACTCGGATTCGCCAGTCCAAGACCAGCAGTTTACGCTCTCGGGATCACCGAGAAGATATCTCGCCATATCGATATCGTGAATGTGCATATCGAGAATGCATCCGCCGCTTCGTTTAACATCGCAGAACCAGTTCTCAAAGCCCCATATCGGAAGAACCGAGAGGCGCTCCATATGAAGACGAACGAGCTTACCGTATCTTCCGTCATCAACGCACTCCTTAAGATATTCGTACATCGGAGAGAATCTCAGGCACTGACCTATCATAAAGCGTTTGCCGGTCTTCTTGGAAACCTCGATCATCTCAAGACAGCTCTCATAGTCAAGCGCCATCGGCTTCTCGGAAAGAACGTGCTTGCCGGCGTTCATCATCTTTATAGCATAGTCCTTATGAAGATAGGTAGGAAGACAGATATCCGCCATATCGAACTCAACCTCAGCGAGCATCTTCTCAACGTCGGTATAGGTCTTGCAGTCTGCGGGAATTCTGGATTCTCCGGTATCAACGTTGATAACGACGTTCTCCGTGAACTTTTTCTCATCAACGTCGCAAATTGCAACAAGCTTGACGGGAGAACCCTTTCCCGCGAGGATTTTATAGGCGTTGGCGTGTGCACGGGCAATTCCGCCGAAGCCTATCATAGCAACTCTTACTTCTTTCATAATTCCACCTCATAATTTTATTTTTCGAAATTATATTGCATTTCTGCTGCTTTTATGTTACAATAATTTTATTTATATGTCAAGATACATTATTGCAAACTTATAGTACGATATTGCTAAATGGTGGAATATGAACATTTACGAAAAGCACAGGCTGAAGGACGGAAAGCTACCTTTTATTTTTCACGATTACCGTCGTAAAAAAGACCATCGTGACGTTCGGGGAAACTGGCATGAAAATCTTGAACTGCTTTACGTCATAAAAGGCAAAGCGCAGGTGACGAGCAACGAGGAAAAGGGCGTTATCAGTGAGGGCGAGGTTGCCGTTATAAACTCGAACTATATACATTTCGTGCAAGCGCTGGAGGATTTAAGATTTGTCGTTTTGATAGTTGACAGAAGCTTTTGCATTTCAAATCACTTTGACACAAGCGCGATTACATTTAAGCTACATATTTGCGATAACGAAATAAGCGCTCTCTTCAAGGAAATAGCGGAAAACTACGAAAACGAAAGCCTCCCCTACCGCGTTACGGTTATGCGCTCAAGAATTTTAACCGTGCTTTCACTGCTTCTCACAAGACACATTGACTCAAGTGCCACAAGCGGAAAGGAGTCAAATCTCTTGTCAGCAATAAAGCAAGCCCTCGGTTATATTCATACCGAGTACGCGAGCCACCTGTCGCTCGACGAGGTCGCCTCGGTAGCCGGCATCAGCAAATATTACTTTGCCCGCGAGTTCTTGAGAGTTACAGGCTTGTCATTTATAACCTACCTCAACGCCTTTCGCTGTGAAAAGGCGAAGATACTGTTACTTGAGGGAAAATGCAATATCGAAAGCGTGGCTTATTCGGTAGGCTTCGCAAGTGCTTCTTATTTCAACCGTATTTTCAAGAAGGTTGTAGGCATGTCGCCGTCAGACTATATTGTGAGCAAGCAGCAGGCGTAGAAAATTTCAATACAAAAAGAACTGTCCTGAGCGTTTTTTCAAAACAGTTCTTTTTTATTTTGCTCGTAGCCCTGTGGGCGATTATTTGCCCGACTCCGCCTCGGCGTCTGCCTCTGCCATCCACTTTATAAGAAGGTCGCGGGTAAGAGCAATATCCTTCTGCTGCTCACCCTCGCCAACATGCTCACGCTCAATAGTGAATGGGCCGGTATAGCCTATCGCACGAAGCTTTTTGATGATGAGGGGCACGTTTGCTCGTCCCTCTCCTACTCTGACCTGCTCTCCGCACTTACCTACCTCGGTGGGATAGAAGCCGTCCTTGATGTGAGTGTCGCGTATGTACTTTCCGAAGATATCAACAGCATCAGCGGAGTTTCCGGTTCCGTAGAGGATAAGGTTTGCGGTATCGAAGTTTATACCGATGTTTGCCATACCTATCGTATCTATCATATTTACTATGGTGTTCGGGGTTTCCTGACCGGTTTCAAAGAGGAATACCTGTCCCTTCGTTGCCATATATCTGCAAACGTGACGAAGTGCTGCCGCCGTGCCTACGAAATCGGGATGCTTCATATCAATCGGAATGAATCCGACGTGGGTTGCTATGTTTTTTACTCCTATTATTTCCGCAAAGTCAGAAGCCTTGATAAGAGCATTTGCTCTTGCGTCACGGTATGCAGGGGGGCACAAGACCGATAGTCGTAGGGCCGTAAACGTAGTTCCACTCACGAGGGCCGTCCCAGCCTGCCCAAAGCGTCGAAATTTTAAAGTTTGCTTCCTCAAGCGCCGCCTTAACCTTCAAGGCGTTCTCCTCGCAGTAATACTTCTCATTCCAGATAGAAAGCTGGCAGGAATCAAAGCCCATTTCCTTCGCCTGACGGAAACGCTCGACAAGATTTTCTCCGTCCTTAAAGCTTATAAAAGCACCAAGTTCGTTGTTCATTGTAAAATCTCCCATATTACATGATAATATTTATGCTCCGCCGAATAACAAGTAAATTCGGCAAATTGTGAATATATTATATCAAAATAAAAGGTATTTGTCAATGAATTTTAAAATTATCAACATATAATCGTATGTTTTTCCTCTAACAGCCAAAAATTTGCCATAAATTTACTATAATAAAGCAAAAAAATCGAAGCACAATAATAACAGAGCACGAGAAAACGAGCCGCAAGGCTTCAAACTCGCGGCTCGATAATATAGATTATAAAAACAGGAGAATAATTATTATGTCTAAGAACAATGTTAACGTTCCCGAGGCAAAGGCTGCTCTCGAAAAGTTCAAGATGGAGGCAGCAAACGAGGTTGGCGTAACTCTCAAGCAGGGTTACAACGGCAACATCACCGCCCGCGAGGCAGGTAGTGTCGGCGGTCAGATGGTTAAGAAGATGGTTGAGTCCTTCAAGATCCCCTATCCGAACAACGGCTAATATAAACCGCACATTCGTTTCCATTCCAATGAATTTCCCGGAATAAAACGCTATTCCGTGACGAAGGGCTGCCCCAGGGCAGCCCTTTAAAAATATATTAATATATTACGAAAAAGAGCGCTGTTGCGATAATAGCGGTAAAAGCAGCGCTAATAGCGTTCACCGTATCGTTAGTTACAAATTTTATTCCCGAGTCATAAGCGGTGGGCTCTCCACAATGCAGCTTTTTCTCGGTCAATTTACCACATAACAGGCAACGGTATTTCACCTGAAAAACAGAGCCTAAAAAGCTATCAAAAATCACGCCCGTAAAGGCTAGCGGGACGGCGAAAAGAGCTTTGTCGAGCGTTAAAACGTCCAATGCAAATGCAACAAGCGGTATTATCGCAGAAAATCCCAAAGCCGAAAGCGTTCCGACGAGGGATACTCCGCCGCTCATTCCCCTCTCACACCTGCGAAGCTTGAAGAGGTCAAAGGTATTTCTCGCGCGAGAACCAAGAGAGGAGGCTGCGGTATCGCCAAGTGCCTCTGCCAAAACGGTCACGTAAGCAAATATGAAGGCTTCCTTCAAAACGAAGCAGGAAGAAACAGCCAAAATCATCGGTACTAGCCCGTTTGAAAGCACCTGCACCGCATCACGGCATGACCCCTTTTCCTCAATTTGATGAGCACTTTTTCCTTTGAGCTTGTCCGTAACCATTCCCAATGTCAAAAACAGCAGTAGCAAAATAAAGCCTTCGTTTCCAAGCGCAAGCGGTACGGCGAGGTCAAGTATAAGTGCCGCAATTATTCCACTGCGTGTCAAGGCTTTTTTCTTTTGTACAAGCGTCACAATAAGGGGCGTCAACACGATGGGAATTACATAGTTAACCGTGCCGGGAAACACCGAAAGGCAATAGGTAAACGCAGAGGTCGAAAGCGGAAGCATGATATTATCAAGTCCAAGCACCGACACGAGCTCGACTCCCGCGGCGAGAAGTCCAATTAGCACACAGTGGTAGAGCGACAGATTCATTTCGGGGAAAATCAGCGCAAAAATCAAGGCAGAAGCTGTCGAAAAAACAAAATTAGACAGCGTTCCGACAAGGCTCTTTTGCTTGTATATTCTCGGATTATTCTTGGTTATAAGCTGTCCCAGAAGCCCCGCGAATCCATCTCCAAAGGAGGTCGCGAAAACAGCAACGCCAAAGGGCAGCATAAACCGCGGCTCAAAAATAGACACCGCCGCCATCACCGACATTGAAACGGCATAATACACCGTCCCCGGAGCGTTTTCTCCGTCAGAGGAAATCATCTTCAGAAGATTCTTTTTATATGCAACGATGAGCAGAAGAAGAAATGCAAGACAGACCACGAGAAAATGAACGCTCGCTCCGTGAAACAAATACAAAATTACCCACTCAAAGCCTATTAAAATGTGAACCGTCTTACGCGTTATTCTCTTTTCTGTTCCGAGTCGCGATAATAAAAAAGCAAAAAGGAGACATACGACGCCGTAGCCTAAGCTTAAGATGTATCCAAGCGCTATCATATCTGCTCCTTTCCGCTTTATCGTCATTCTAATAATCAGAGCTCGATTTTATCAACCGAGCTCTGCTATCAAAGTTCTTCGTTCTCGCTACTTTTGAAGGACGACTCCTCTTCATCCGAATCAAGCTGTGCGTTTTCCTTGCCGGGAATAACTATTCCGTGGGTCATAGAACGTATATTTTCTTCGTTTTTCTTGTTGATTATCTGCTGTTTTTTGTCATTGATCAATGCGATATCCTGCTTAATCTCATCGCTGACGCTACCGTCGGCAAGAGTGAGAAACTTCTCAAAGGCGTCGGGATAGACAAAGGTCTTCTGACAGGTATCGAATTTAACCGTAATATATTTATCGCTTCTAGAGAGGATAACTCCTTTGCCAAAGGCGCGGTGAATCACCTCAAGATTTTCCAAAACCATATTGGCCTCCGTTTTTTATGCTTATCCTTATAATATTATGGCAGAGTTCTTTCTGCTACATAAAGCGGTTGCTATTGTAGCAGATAAATGTTACGAAAGTATGAACAAAAGCTATATTTTCGTATTTATTTTCTTAACTTTATCAAAAAATATACAAAAAGCACTTTTAAGTATTATCTTTTTTGTGAGGCCGGCGAAAAATACGAAAAGCAGACTGTAAAAAACTCACAGTCTGCTTTAATTTACACCGACGTTTAATTAAATCTCTATCATAGATTCGTCCCAAATATCAGGAGCTTCATATCCGAGCATATTAACGGTAGTTGCCGCTACCGCAGAAAGTCCGAAGTCCTCTCTGCCGAGCTTAACCGTGTACTTGTCAGCGGTAAAATTATCATAGATGATAAAGGGAACGGGGTTTAGGGTGTGGCTGGTCTTTGCCTTGGGAGAGCCGTCCTTCGAAAGCTTGAGCTGTCCTTTTTTGTCAAGCTCGTACATCTCGTCGGCGTTGCCGTGGTCAGCGGTGATAAGAGCCGCGCCGTGAAGCTCGTCAACAACCTTGAGAAGTCTCGCAAGCTGAAGGTCAAGCGCCTCCATAGAGCACTCGGTCGCAAGGAAGGAGCCTGTGTGTCCAACCATATCTCCGTTCGGGAAATTAACTCTGAGGTACTTATATTTGCCGCTTCTCATCTCTTCGATAACCATGTCGGAAAGCTTCCAGCTCATCATCCAAGGTCTCTGCTCGAAGGGCAC
>JAZSIJ010000116.1:0-15656 GCA_045533755.1 Eubacteriales bacterium
CTTCGGTATTTGTAAAATTCCAAAATCCCTTGATGCCTGCATTTACAAGACGCTCTACAGTCTCGTTTACGGCGTCTCTTGAAACTGTAATCACCGCAATATCGACACTGTTTTTACTGCAAAAATCGTCGAGCTCGTTCATTGAATAAACAGTAACACCGCCGATCTCTTTTCCTATAATTTCATCGCTTATATCAAACATTGCAATAATGTCAACTCCGCGCTTTTCAAACATTCGGCTGTTTACAAGCGCTCGTCCGAGATTACCTGCGCCGACGATTATTCCACGGTACCCCTCGCCAACTCCGAGGAGCTCACTTATCTTTGCATACAGATAGCTTATATTATAACCGTATCCCTGCTGGCCAAACCCACCGAAGCAGTTAAGGTCCTGTCTTATCTGAGATGCGGTTACGTTCATCATACGCGAGAGCTCTGCGGATGATATTCTGAACCTGCCGTCGCGCAGGAGGTCACCGAGGTATCTGTGATATCTTGGCAAGCGCTTTATTACCGCCGTGGATACGGCGGACTTAGCGTTTTCGACTCTTTTTTCAAAGGTTCCGCGTATTTTATCAATGCTTTCCATTATTCTGCTCCTTTATACCGTTTATTCCGTAGAGTCAAGCGCGCTGGCGTTGAGTGATGAGTTGGCAAGTCTGCCGGCAAGAAATTCGTAATATCCCTGCGCGCCTATCATCGCCGCGTTGTCGCCGCATAGCGAGACGGGAGGGGTGAAAAGTCTGACTCCTGCATTTTTTGTAACCTCGGCAAGCCTGTGCCTGAGATGAGAGTTGGCGGCAACTCCGCCTGCCATAACGAGATTGCAGCCGGGGTTATTCCGAAGAGCCTCGGATACCTGTCTTGAGGCCGCCTCCACCGCCTCGTAGGTGTATCTTGCCGCAAGAAGCTCACGGTCAATCTCCTCGCCCCTTTGCTCGTGGCGGTGAAGAAGATTTATAGCGGCGGTTTTAAGTCCGGAGAATGAGAAATCGAGGCTTCCGTCACGAAGCGCGGGAGAGGGAAGAGCCATACCCGTGTCGTGATAAGCGTCGGTTTTTTTGTATTTTGAGTAGAAATTCTCGGCGTCACCGGTTGCCTTTATAAATCCCTCACGCGCTAATGCGTCGAAGTCACGGCCTGCAGGGTAGGAGAGCCCTATCATTCTTCCTATTTTATCGAACGCCTCGCCTATGGCGTCATCGCGCGTCGAGCCTATCACGGTCATTTTCGTGTAGCTCTCCACCTTGTATATGGAGGTGTGACCACCCGAAACGGCAAGCGCCACAAAGGGTGGCTTCGGTGCATCCTCGCCTATGTAAGAAGCGGCAATATGCCCTTTTATGTGGTCGACTGCGACGAGAGGAATGCCGTTTGCCGCGGCGAGCGATTTTGCAAAATTGACGGCTACGAGAAGCGCGCCGATAAGTCCCGGGTTTGAGGTAACTGCAATAAGGTCTATCTCCGAGAGCGAAAGACCTGCGGCGTCAAGAGCCTCGTAGGTTATCCCAGATATAACCTCGGTGTGTGCGCGGCTGGCTATCTCGGGCACTACGCCGCCGTAAAGCCTGTGCGTTTCAATCTGCGAGGCAACGATGCTTGATTTTATCGAAATGAAATCACCCTCTGCCAAGACCACCGAGGCGGCGGTTTCATCGCAGGAGCTTTCAAATGCCAGAATGTTCATAGTAAATCCTTTAATTTTTTAAATCGTCGGGGTGTGCCTTAATCATAATTACGGCATCATCGTCGGGGCATTTATAATACCCCTTTCTCATGCTCACCGACTTAAAGCCGTATGCCGTGTATAGATTTATCGCGGCTGTGTTGCGGCTTCTCACCTCTAAAAAGACGGTTTCAAGTCCGCGGCCCCGTTCGGTTTTCATTGCGTAATCGAGAAGGCGGTAGCCTACACCGCGCCGTCTTTCATCGGGCAGAACGGCAATACGGTATATCTCTGCCTCCGGGGCAATCAGCCGTCCGAGAAGATAGGCAATAACCTTCCCGTCGCGAAGGGCGACGAAAACCATGCCGCCCTCGGTAGAAAGATAGCCGAGAATGTCCTTTTCTTGCCAAGGGTCAGAGAAGCAGGTCTCCTCGGCAAGAGCAATAGCCGAGGCGTCCTTTGCCGAGGCTCTTCTTATTTCCATATCAAAGCTTGTCCGCGAGGTCCTTGATGAAGGCGCGGAAATCCTCGCTCGTTTCGGGATGCTCAAGGCCTCTTACTACGTTTGCCTTGAGGAAGCCGAGCTTCGAGCCGAGGTCGTATCTCTCGCCCTCGAAATCAAGCGAATATATACCGCCGCCGCGAGCCATTTTCGCCATAGCGTCGGTAAGCTGATACTCTCCGCCCGCACCCGGCTCGAGAGCGTCGATTATATCGAAAACGTCGGGCGTGAGAAGAACTCGTCCGAGAATTGAGAGATTGGAAAACTCGCGTCCGGGCTCGGGCTTCTCAATCATATCGGTACAGAAGGTGAGCGCGGGGTCGTCGCCGCAGGGCTCAACCTTGAGAGAGGAATATTTTCTGACCTGCTCCCACGGAACAGGCTTAACGCCTACGACCGGGCGTCCGTATTTCTCGTAGACCTCGATAAGCTGACGGCAGACAGGCTTCTCGGAGAAGATAATATCGTCGCCGTAAAGCACGACGAAGGGCTCGTCCCCGACGAATTTTCTCGCTCTGCCAACCGCGTGGCCAAGACCGCGGGTTTCCTTCTGTCGAAGGAAGTATACATTCGCCATATCCGAAATTTCGCGGAGCATTTTTATTTCCTCGGTTTTGCCCTTTGCGGTGAGCGCAGCCTCGTATTCGATTGAACGGTCAAAGAAGCTCTCCATAGCTTCCTTGCCTCTGTTCGTTATAATAAGCACGTCCTCGATGCCGCTGTCGACAGCTTCCTTGACGAGATGGTAAACTGCGGGAAGATCAACGATTGGGAGCATTTCCTTAGGAACGGCGTAGGAGACGGGCAGCATTCTCGTTCCAAGACCCGCTGCGGGAATTATGGCTTTTCTGACTTTTTTCATGATGTACTTCCTTTATGCGTTGTTTTTTATTGCTTCGATAATCATTTTGGCGGCGGCCTCGGGGCATTTTGCCTCGACGGTACAGCCTGCGGCACGAGCGTGACCTCCGCCCGAAAAGCTCGCGGCAATCCTTGCCACGTTAAAGCCTGTAGAACGGAGAGAAACCCGATATTTGCCAACCTCAAGCTCCTTGAGCGTGAAGGCTATCTCGGTGCCCATAAGCGAGCGAACCACGTCGATGGCGGTTTCAAAATGCTCGCCCGACAGCGAAAGGCGCTCTCTGTCGGCAAGTGTTATCGCGGCGTAGGTAATATTGCCGACCGATACGAGATTTTGGGCAATAAAGCCCTCCGCGCGTATCTGCTCTTCGCTTTTCGTGTGGAAAAGCCTGCGATTTATATCGGCGTGGTCTATTCCGACCTCGATAAGCTCGGCTGCCGCGCGGTAGGTGTCGGCGTTTGCCGAGGAGAATACGAAGCCGCCCGAATCAGAGCTTATCGCAGCGTAGAGTGGATATGCAATATCGGGGGTGAGAGTGAGAAGACCGCGCGATATAAGCTCACGCGCAACGCCGAAAAGAACCTCTCCCGCGCTGGAAGAGCCACCCACCGTATAGTGAGGACTGAAGGGGGTGGAAACCTCGTGATGATCTATCGTAAGGTACACCGAGGGGAGCTTCTCGAAGAGAGCTCCAAGCTGAGAGGGCGAGGCGACGTCGCATGCTATCACGCTTTTTCCCTCGACACCTTCTGCAATCTTAACTCCTTCGGTCAGAAAGGCGAGCCTTTCGGGAACGTCGTCGGCGGGCAAAAGCTCGGCACTCTTTCCGAGAGCCTCAAGAATTTTACATAGGGCAACCGACGTGCCGAGGGTATCGCCGTCAGGGCGTATGTGCGTCACGACGACGGCAGAGCTTACTGCGAGCAGTCTGTCGGCACATTCCACAAGTGAGATAGGATAGACGTTACTGCCCATCGCTCTTTTCTCCGTCCTTGTGGATTTCCTCGATTAGCCTTGCGATTTTTGCTCCGTGCTCTATCGAGCCGTCCTTTACAAAGGCAAGCTCGGGGGTTATGCGCAAATTAAGGTTGACCGCCAGATGATGACGGAGCATACCCGCGCATTTTTTAAGTCCCTCCATGGCCTCCTTCGAGTCGCCGACACATGAAAAATACACGCTTGCATATTTAAGGTCGGGAGCAACCTCGGCTCTTGTGATACTGACGAAATTATCAATCACCTTAGGCTCTCGCACGTCGCGGAGAGCGATAGCGAGATCCTGCGCCACAGCGTCGTTGATTCTGCCTCTTCTGTACTTTGACATTTTACAATTCCTTTCGTTTTCTGTTTATAGATAAACCGTCTTGCCGTTTTCCTTTGCAACGGTTGATTTTGCCAATTCCAAAGCGCCCTCTAAGGAGGGGTTTATAAGTTTTACGCCCGGCAAAAGAGCCGCGATATGCTCCTTGATATGCGGAAAATGCGTGCAGCCGAGTATCAGAGTATCTGCACCGAAGCTGTCTATCGGGCGCAGTATTTCAAAAAGCACTCTTGCGTCGGACTCGGAAAGAGGGGTGTTACCTCTCGCACCGCTCTCAACCATACCGACTAGCGCCTGTGCGTCGCATTCGAGCGTCTTGCACCTGTCGCACTTTGTCGAAATCGCTCTTGAGAAGGCTCTGCTTCTTACCGTTGCCCGTGTGGCTATTACCGCTATTCTTCGGTTTTCGGTAGCCTCTACGGCTTTGCTTGCCGCAGGAATTATTATCGGTATTGAGATTTCGCGCTCCTCCGGAGCAAGCCGCGAATAAAGCGTGCCGGCGGTGCAGCAGGCAATAAGTATCCTTTCTGCGCCCAGCCCGCGAAGCCGTTCCAAATTGCGCTTCACACAGCATAATATCTGCTCGTTGCTCTTGGTGCCGTAGGGCGCGTTTTCTCTGTCGGCAAGATAGGTGATATCCGCTCTCGGCATAAGCCGTCTGACCTCGCTGAGCGCTGTCAGCCCACCGACTCCGCTGTCGAATATGCCTATCACGGTGCACCTACTGAAATGGCGTCCGACAAAAGTCGGTTTACCGCCTCCTCGGGAGATATTCCCGCCTCGGAGAGAAGCCGTAGGTATAGGCTCGTCTCGGTCATACCGGGCATAGTATTTATCTCGTTAAGATAAATTATACCGTCCGAGAGGAAGAAATCTATTCTCGCAAGATGCCGTATTCCTATGAAGGAGCAAAGAGCCTCGGAATACTCGTGCATTTTCACAGCGTCGGAGTGGGATACGTCCGCCCTTGCCGCCGTTTTCGCTCCGAGTGCAGAATACTTTTTTTCGTAGCTGTAAAAGCCCTCGCAGAGTATCTCTCCTGCCGTTGTGAATAGCTTTTCGCCCTGCGCCTCGAAATACGCGCATTCAAGCTCGCGTACCGGGCATTTCAGCTCCTCAACGAGCACGCGCCCGTTCCCAAGCTTATTAGCTGCCTCAAAGACCTCTTCAAGCTGCTCTGAGGTTTCTGCCTTGCCCGCGCCATATGAGCTTCCAAGGCAGTCTGGCTTGATGAAAACGGGAAGATGTTCGTCATTCGGGCAGGAACTGTCGGTAACAAGACGCCAGCGCACAGTAGGAATACCGAGCGCCTCGGCAACCGCCTTCGTTACCGCTTTGTCAAGACATATAGCCGAGGCACGCGTGTCACAGCCGACAAAGGCTATCCTTGCCGACGCTAAAAGTCCCTGCACGGTTCCGTCCTCACCGAAATCTCCGTGAAGAAGAGGAAAGGCGCAGTCGAGAGGGATAAATTCGCCGTCCTCTGTCAAAAGACCGCCACAGCCGTTTCTGTAAATCGGATAGACGCGGATGCCGTCTCTTCCGTCGGAGTGCGGTGAGCACAGCGAAAAATCACCGTTTTTTGAAATTAGAACGGGAAGCGCTTCGTAACGCTCACCGTCAATAAGCGATATCAGATTTTTTGCTCCGGCGACGGATACCGAATGCTCGTATCCTCTTCCGCCGTAGATTAGCGCAACGCGCTTTTTGTCAGTCATATTTTTCACCTCAAGGGCAATATATGCCAAAGAGGCTGCGACTGTGATTTATATGTTTTTCAGCACGGCTATTCTGTCGTGACCCGAATAATCCTTTATTATATCAACCGACATATCGTTTTCCTTGCCGAGAGAGGCTAGAAGCCCGCCCTGATCGAAGCCTATCTCAAAGGCGAGAAAGCCTCCGTCCTCAAGGTTGTTTTTGTAAAGAGGTATCATTTTTCGGTAGAAATCTCCGCCGTCGCACCCGCCGACAAACGCCATTTTCGGCTCATGGTAAATTTCCGCCTCAAGCGAGGCATAAGCCTCCTCCGAAACGTAGGGCGGATTTGAGAGTATGGCAAAGAATTTGCCGTTAATGCCCGAAAGGGCGTCACCCGTGATAAATTCTATCCTGTCCGCGACACCGTTTCGCTCGGCATTTTCTCTGGCGAGAGCCAAAGCCTTTGGAGATAGGTCAACGGCAAGCGCCGTCGTATCAACCGAGTTTTTCAGAACCGAAACGGCAATACAGCCGCTCCCCGTACAAATATCGGCAAAGCGCGCACCGCTCGGGACGTTTTTAATTGCGTAGTCAACCAAAAGCTCGGTTTCGGGCCTCGGAATAAGACAGTCGGGCGAAACCCTGTAAACCTCGCGGTAGAAGTGCGCCTCGCCGAAGATATATGCAAGAGGAGTGCGTCGACACCTCTCGCGAATGGCAGAAAGAGCCTCTTTGCTGTCGCACTCGGGGTCAAAAAGCAATTCGTGTTCGGGAATGTCGCCAAGCCTTGAGAAAATAAGTCTTGCCTCGGTGCGAGCCTCGTCAATTCCTGCCTCCGAGAGAAGCCTCACGGCCTCCGAAAGCCTCATACCGCGTCCTCGTTTGGCTTTGCCTCGAAGGCAACTATATCCTCGAAAATCTCAGGTACTTTGTCCGGGTCTGAGCTTTCGGTGGCGGGAGTGCCTTGGGCGTAATTCTCCTCGGAGCCTTCCACTCCCATATCGTCGTCCTTCTTCTCCCAGGCGCGCGTTTCGTAAAACTCCTTAAATTCAGGGAAGTCGTCGCGCAGCGCGCATTTAAGAGAAATTATAGCGACCTCAAGCATATCCTCGGTGGGCTCCTTCGTGGTCAGACGCTGTGCCCAAAGCCCCGGAGCCGACATGATTCGGGTTGCGATATTGTCGTATTTTCCCGCAAGTCTTATGACCTCGTAGCCGAGCCCCATAAGTATCGGAAGAATTGCCAGTCTTATAACCGTGTAAATGAGGGTAGGCAGTCCCGGGATTAGCTGCTTAATGAAGAAGCCGGCAAAAATACCGATTAGAATGGTCAAAAACATAAAGCTGGTTCCGCATCGGGGGTGGAAGCGTGTATACTTTTTGGCGCACTCGGGCGAGAGCTCGTCGCCTGCCTCGAAGCAGGCAATTGACTTGTGCTCGGCACCGTGATACATAAAGGTGCGCTTGATGTCGGGCATCAAGGACACGAGCCAAAGATAAGCAAGGAAAATCAAAACCTTGAGTGCGCCCTCAGTGACCGCAGTCCAAACGCCGAGCTTACCGCCGAAGATATAGGTGTCTATAAGCGCGGAGATGAAGTTTGGGAGAAACAGGAACAAGACGAGCGACAGCCCAAGCCCGAGAATGACGCCTATCAGCATTATGAAGTCCACAAGCCTCGCACCGAAGTGCTTTTTCAGCCATTTCTCGAATTTGCTCTCCTCCTCGTCCTCAATTCCGAGAGCCTCGGCAGACGCGGTCATAGTGTTAACGCTCAAAATCATCATCTCAATGAAGTTGACCACACCGCGCAGGATAGGTATGTTGAGCAGCTTGTTTTTCTGCCTTACCGACACGAACCTATTGTCATTCACATATAACGAGCCGTCGGGCTTTCGGCAGGTGGTAACTGTTCTGTCACCCGCCTTCATCATGACGCCCTCAAGCACTGCTTGACCGCCGACCTTGCCAAGACGGCAGGATAACTCTTTTTTATCTTTGCTCATTTTTAGAATCCTTTCTATTTGCATTGATCAGATGTGACGGTTAAATGTATCTTAAACCGTAGGGGTAAAAATGTCCGTTTAACATTATAACACAAAAAAACAAAAAAATAAAGAGAAAAGCACAAAATTAACAAATATTTTCACTTTGCTAGGTAAGCTGTGCCGCCTCGGTTTAGTCTTAAAAATTCGGTTACCCCATACCCATGTTAAGAAAACGTATTTTTAGAAAACAAAACACACACCACTCTTTATTGATAAAATGTAAAGTTAAGTTGTCAAAATGACGGTTGAACAAGGCGATTTTCGCTTGGCGTTCGGCAGTCGGAATGAAAGAAAAGCTCTTTCCCTGAATAAACGAAGGCCTTCCCGTCAATGCTTTGGTTACGGCATAGCCGATAACGAGGCGCGAGAAGCGCAAGGGAGGTTAATTATGGTTTTAACACAAAAGGAAAGAACTCTGCTTGAGGACTTGAAGGGGGCGGAGCAGCTTTGTATTCAGAAGTACACAAAGTATGCCGAAGAGGCGTGCGACCCCTGCCTTTCCGAGCTGTTCAGCTCAATAAAAACTCACGAGGCGGGGCATCTTGCAACGATTACGAGGATTTTAGCGGGTGATGACGTCACCGCAGAGCAGCCGAAGAGCGCAACCGAGGAGAAATTCACCTGCGAGAAATCCTCCTGCTCCGAGGAGGCAAAAAAGAACGACGCCTATCTCTGCAAGGACGCACTTTCAATGGAAAAGCACGTATCTGGCGTATATAACACCTGCGTTTTCGAGTTCTCACAGCCGCTTTTGCGCGATGTTCTTGCCTCTATACAAAAGGAAGAGCAGAACCACGGCGAGAAGCTTTATAATTATATGTCGGCAAACGGAATGTACAACTGACCTGCCCCGATAAGAAAGGGTGTCCCAAGAGAAATTGGGACACCCTTTTTGCTGTTTTTTCATTAGTGAGCCGGCTTATCACAGCTCGTGAGATTTGTCTACGAAGTCGGCTTCTATATCGCTGCCCTTTCGGCTTTTCCGAAGCTTTCTTTCGCTGTAAGCTCTTCCAAAAAGCAGGGTGCCTTTTATAACGAGCGAAATTCCTGCTATTACCTCGGTAAGTCTTTGCGCTGTTCCGGACGCGAACGTAAGCCAAAGACCGAGCACGAGAAAGAGAGATGAGGTCAGTATCTCCGTCCACCATGACAGACTTTTTTTGTGCTTCGGTGCAAGTGCAGCCCTATAAATATGCGTGAATGCATTTATCGTAAGATATAACCCGATTGCAACATATATAAATCCAAGCGTTCCGCCGGGACTTGCAAGCATGACCAATCCGACGAGGAAAAGAAATGCAGAATTTATGACCGCAGCCGCCATAAGGTGACCGTTATACGCTTTGATTGCGTAAGCGAAGCGCAATGCCGCGGCAAGAGCGAGAGCTCCGCCCACTATCCTGAATGTAACCTCAAGAAAAACACCCGGCAGGAAAATAAAGCATATTCCCGCCGAAATACATAAAGCACCGGCGAGGGCATGTCTATTTACTCTTGAAATGAAATCGCGTATCTTGCTCATGAGGTTTTCTCCCTTCCTTAATATATTTTATCATACCCGTTTGAATTTTTCAACGGGTAAAACAAATTTCGTTATGAGTCTCGGCGTTGACAAGCCGAGGCTTTTGTGATATGATGAAATGGAAAAATATGAATGAAGGAAACAAGATAAATGTTGAACGAAAAAAAGGGTCTTTCTCAGAGAAGTATGGCGGCTCTGCTTATCTTTGGTATGATAGGGCAAATAGCCTGGTCGGTGGAGAATATGTACTTCAATCTGTTTGTGTTCGAAAAAATAGCGCCCTCGCTTGAGGCTGTAACGCTTATGGTACAGGCATCGGGTGTTGTAGCCACGCTCGTCACGCTGATAGCAGGCTCTCTTTCGGACAAGCTGGGTAACCGCCGCAGCTTTATTTCCATAGGATATATTATCTGGGGCGTGACGGTTGCGCTGTTCGGATTCCTCTCGCCTGAGCTTGTGTCGACGGTTTTCGGTATGAGCGTCAGTGAGGCCGTGCCGACGGCTCTCGCGCTTGCCGTGGTTTGCGACTGCGTTATGACGCTCTTCGGCTCTACCGCCAATGATGCCGCATTTAATGCATGGGTTACCGACAACACCGAGCCCTCCTTCCGAGGCAGTATAGAGGGAATACTTTCCATTCTCCCCTTGCTTGCTATGCTGGTGGTTGCGGGAGGCTTTGGTATTCTCGTCGGATTTATCGGTTACACAAATCTCTTCCTTGTGCTCGGTGCGGTTATATCGCTTTCGGGCGTCGGCGGACTTTTCTTAATTCGTGATAGCAAAAGACTTGAAAAAAACGGCAAACTTCGCGATATGATTTACGGCTTCCGTCCCTCGACGGTAAAGGCTAACCCCGTGCTTTATCTTGCCTTTCTCGTGATAATGGTATACGGCATTGCCTGTCAAATATTTATGCCGTACATGATTATTTATATGACTACGTATCTCGGCTTCAGTGTGATTGAATACAGCGCGGTATTCGCCGCGGCAATACTCATTGGCGCGGGAATAAATCTTTACCTCACGCGCCTCTCGGACGAGAAGGACAAAGCGGGACTGCTCTATTTGGCGTCAGGCGTTATGGCGGCAGGACTTTTTGCAATGTACCTGTCGAAATGGGGCAGCCACGCCTTCCGTCTTATCCTTTTCGGAGCGGCGGGCTGTGTTATGATTACGGGCTACATCTTCGTATCTGCGCTTGCGGGCGCAATAGTACGCGATAACACACCCACAGCCGACACCGGAAAACTACAGGGAGTGCGTATGATATTCAGCGTGCTTATCCCAATGATAGTAGGACCTCTCGTTGGAAACTCGATAAATAAAGCCGCGAATATTCCTCTGCCCGACACCTCCTCTGCCGATGCAATGACAACGCAGTACATACCCGCACCCGAAATTTTTCTTGTAGCGGGAACAGTGATGCTCGTGCTTTATATACTTATTCCCATGCTCAAAAAAAGAGCCGGCTGACTGACCGATTCTGTCGAAAAAGGTTGGTATAAATGCACAAAAATGAAAAAGAGACATTGTGCATAATGCGAAAAGTTCTTTGCGTTCATTTTTTGTGCTTGACTTTCATAAAAGAATATGATATTATATATTCGCTAAAGTGGCGTGACAGCCTGGGATACGGTTGACAGTATCCGTCGGATGTCTTCTCCCGCCCGTGCGGGATAACAGCAAAGCTTTAATAAAATACGGTCTACGAGCCAAGGACCGAAAGTTTTGGCTCAAAAACAAAAAAGGAGCAGATATGAAAAAAAGAATTCTTTGCCTTCTTCTCGTTTTGGCGATGATGCTCGGTATTTCGGGTATGCTCGCGTCGTGCGGCGGTGACGAGGACGACGACTGGGGCGGCGAGCGTACCGAGGACGACTTCACCAACGAAGAGAAGGGCGTTGCGAAGTACTACGAGTACACCTGGAGTACCAAGACGCTTAACGTTGAGCTTTCCGAGCACACCTGTTCTCAGGAGCTTGTTTCCAGAGTTAAGAGATATCTCGCAGGAAGAGACAGCGACTTCAACGACCCGCTTGACGACGATATCCGTTACAGAAACACGAGAGCCAGCGCGGTATCCAGAACCGACATCAAATATACCTATCTTCCCGACATTAGTGAGTATAGGTGGGGCAATAACATCAGCCGTATAGCTAACGAGTCCAAGTCCTACTCGGACACCTCGGCTGACATCTATGTTAACTTCATTTACGATACCGTCAGTGCGTCTCTTCAGGGTGCGTTTGCAAACCTCCGTTCCACCACGATGTACAAGTCGGAGGATAAGAACTACTTCGAGTTCGTTTACGATAAGGACTATGATGCAACCAAGGATGACGAGGGTTATATGTACGACCTTATGAACTCGCTCTCCTTCTCGACGAGAAAGATGTACGTTCTTGCGTCCGACTACCTTACCGACGTTGTTCGTGCCTTCTTCATTGTTCCGGTTAACATTGCTATGATCAACAGCATCGAGGTATCGATGGTCGAGCAGTACAATGCCGACGGTGACGACAAATTTGATATCAACGACTTCTACACGTCGGTAATTTGGGACTACCAGTGGAATTACGACGCCCTTAAGGTTCTTTCGGCTGCGGTTTACGAGCAGCTTGGAGAAACCCCCAACGTCAATAACGACATATACGGCTTCGGTCTTGACGCTTCGCTTTCGGGTCTTCACGGCTCGGGCCTTCTCTACGGAAGCGGCGTTTCCATCATTTCGAGAGAGCTTAACAAGGAAACCGGCTTCTATAGCGTTTCCTATCCTGCATCCGCAGGCGTTTACGGTGACTTCTGCGACGCTGTAACCTCCCTCTTCCAGTCCACCGGCATTTATGCGTTCACCGAAAACACCGAGTACGGTGAGCCTTCCGATTATACCTTCGATAACACTCCCTCTATGCTTATAGAGCAGCTCTTCGCTAACGACCAGATGCTCTTTGGCGGTATCATTTGCGCGGGTAACCTTGAGCAGACTGCATACCAGGAGATGCTTGCAAAGGGTGACGGCTACGGCTTCGGTGTTGCTCCCATTCCTATGTACAGAACCTTCGATGCCAGCATAGACGTTGATGCAAACGGTGTTAACAGATACTACCGTACCGCATCTCATAACATAGCTAAGGTTGCGGCAATCTCGGTTGCTACCACCAAGTTCAAGGAGTGCACGGCTTGGCTCGACTATCAGTCGACTCACTCGACCGACATACTTAATTACTACTACGACCAGGAGCTTCAGTACGCTATCGCAGGTGGTGCTAAGCACTCTGTTAATGTTCTTAAGGAGCTTCGTAATAACGTTTCCACCGCGCTTGATAAGTGCTATGACGACGCAGTTTCCACCTATGCCAGCATACAGGATAAGAGATGGTGCCAGCTCATCTGGGATAAGTGGGATTATCAGCCCACCGAGATTCGTACCGACTACAATGCTGCAGTTCAGCTCAAGAAGGATATTCTTGAGGAGATTCGTGCAAAGTATGAGGACGACTCTCTCCTTGCTCCGTAATTTCAGAATAAACAGCTTTAAGCCGAGCGATTTTTCGCTCGGCTTTTTGCATAATAATTAGGTTGACTTTTTTATCTCTTTGTGATAAGATATTTTAAAAGCCGAAAGGAGAGCCGTATGCGTATTATACTTGCATCAAAATCACCTCGGAGAAGAGAGCTTTTGTCTAGTCTCTTTTCCGACTTTGAAATAATAGCCTCCGACGCAGACGAAAGCCTCCCAAACGAGCGCACTCCTGCCGAGTCTGCTGCTATAATAGCTCTTCGAAAGGGTGAGGCGGTTTCCGCTAAGGTCGGCGAGGATGCCCTCGTTATATCCTCGGATACAATGGTCGAGCTCGACGGAGCAGTGCTGGGTAAGCCTACGTCTGCCGCCGATGCCCACCGTATGCTGAGGCTTCTGTCGGGAAGACGGCATAACGTTCACACGGGCGTTGCGGTTTGCTATAAGGGAAGGGTGTTCTATGATACCGATACCACCCGTGTTGAGTTTAGAGCACTTACAGACGACGAAATAGATGAATATATTGCAACCGGGGAGCCTATGGATAAGGCGGGCGCATACGGTATTCAGGGGCTTGGCGGTGCATTCGTTGCAGGATACGAGGGAGACTTTGATACCGTCGTCGGTCTTTCTCTTCGTCTTACCGAGAGGCTCGTGGGGGAGGCGCAGGATCATGAATAAAAAGGAGAAGAAGGAACGCCTCGCATTGATAGAGGAACGCCTTGCCGAGCTTTATCCCGATGCGGAATGCGCCCTGAAATACGGTACAGACCCCTGGCGGCTCTTGGTTATGGCGCGGCTTTCGGCACAGTGCACCGACGCGCGCGTTAACGAGGTTTCGGTAGAGCTGTTCCGTGAATTTCCCGATGCCGAGAGTATGGCAAACGGAGATATTTCGCGCATTGAGGAGCTTGTCAAATCCTGTGGTCTTTACAGAATGAAGGCGGCGAATATAAAGGACGCATCTGCGGCTCTTATAAATGAGTTCGGCGGAGTGCTTCCGCAAACGATGGAGGAGCTTCTTAAGCTTCCGGGTGTTGGCAGAAAGATAGCAAACCTCATTATCGGCGACGTTTTTGGCGGCGATGCGGTTGTTTGCGATACACATTGCATAAGAATATGCGGAAGACTTGGAATGTACCCGGAGCGCGAGAAATCTCCCGAAAAAATAGAAAAAATTCTGCGAGAGCTGCTTCCTTGGGGACACGGCTCGGACTTTTGCCACAGAATAGTCCTCTTCGGGCGTGAGGTATGCTCGGCACGCTCACCGCGATGTGACGGGTGTCCTCTTGCCGAGCTTTGTGAGCATCACAAACGCGAGGTTGAGAAAAAATGACTGAAAAGAAGAAGATTTCTCTCCCTATAATAGTAGAAGGGCGCTACGATAAATCGGCTCTCGCGGGAATGTTCGACTGCACGGTTATTTCGGTTGACGGATTTGGTATTTTTAATTCAAAGGAAAAGCAGGCTCTTCTGCGCAGACTTTGCTCGGACGGTGCAATAATACTTACCGACTCGGACGGGGGAGGCGTGCAGATACGCTCGTTTTTGTCGGGAATACTTCCAAAGGATAAAGTACGCCACGCCTATATTCCAAAGCTCGAAGGAAAGGAAAAACGCAAAAAGAAGTCGGGTAGAGCAGGTCTTCTCGGGGTCGAGGGAATGTCACGCGAAATTCTTGAGCATGCACTTTCTCCATTCTTTGAAGGCGGGGGGCGTGTAGAGTTACCCGACAAAAAAACAGTCAAAATGCTAACTAAAGTTGACTTTTTTGAGCATGGCTTAACGGGAACGGACGGTTCGGCCGCACGAAGAGACAGACTGTCGCAGCTTCTGGGCTTACCTACGGGGATGACGCCTAACGCCCTCTTGGAGGCGATAAATCTTCTGTATTCCTACGGCGAGGCGATAAAAATTATAGAAGAAATTGGATAATATGAATTTAATTCGTCTTTAAAATTCCCCGAGAAACTTTGAAATACCCCTTTACTTTTCCTATATTTTGTGCTATAATTATTGGTGGCTCAAAGCATTTCGCTTTTTCGGAGCATTTTCCCCCCTTTCTCGCGAGGTGGACGAGCTTTTTCGAGGATTATAAAAATTATATTATATGGAGGAACACCATGATAGAAAGAAAGAAAATTTCTATGGATGGTAACACCGCTGCGGCGCACGTGTCCTACGCGTTCACCGAGGTTGCTGCCATCTACCCCATCACCCCCTCATCCAATATGGCTGAGGTAACCGACACCTGGTCGGCGTCCGACAAGAACATCTTTGGCGAGCCCGCGAAGAACCTTTTCGGTACTAACGTTAAGGTCGTTGAGATGCAGTCCGAGGCAGGCGCGGCAGGTGCCGTTCACGGCTCTCTTGCAGCCGGTGCACTTACCACCACCTACACCGCATCGCAGGGTCTTCTTCTTATGATCCCCAACATGTATAAGATTGCAGGTGAGCTTCTTCCTTGCGTTATTCACGTTTCTGCAAGATGCGTAGCTTCCCACGCTCTTAACAT
>JAZSIJ010000155.1:0-4955 GCA_045533755.1 Eubacteriales bacterium
AGAATGGTCGGAAAAAGAGTTATGGGCAAGGCGTCCTTCGCTCACCTTCTCGACGGCGAGGGCAAGATTCAGCTCTACGTCGCGCGTGATTCTGTTGGAGAGGAGGACTACGCCTCCTTCAAGAAGTGGGACATCGGCGACATTATAGGCGTCGAGGGTAAGCTCTTCCGCACCCGCACAGGCGAGGTTTCGGTACACGCAGAGAAAATCACGCTTCTTGCAAAGTCGCTTCTTCCCCTTCCCGAAAAGTTCCACGGTCTTACCGACCTTGAAACGAGATACAGGCAGAGATACGTTGACCTCATCGTTAACCCCGAGGTTAAGCGCAACTTCATTATACGCTCGCAGTTCATTAAGTTTATGCGTAATTACCTTGACAATATGGGCTATATTGAGGTTGAAACTCCCGTGCTTAACACCATCGTAGGCGGAGCTTCGGCGCGCCCCTTCGTAACTCACCATAACACTCTCGACATCGATATGTATATGCGTATCGCAACCGAGCTTCCTCTGAAGCGTCTTATCGTCGGCGGTATGAACAGAGTATACGAAATAGGCAGAATCTTCAGAAACGAGGGCATGGACCCTAAGCACAACCCCGAATTCACCTCTATCGAGCTTTATCAGGCGTACGCCGACTTCCACGATATGATGGATATTGCCGAAGGAATTATCTCGGGCGCGGCAAAGGCTATCCACGGTACCTACGAGCTTGAGTGGATGGGCGAGAAGATAGACCTTACTCCCGGTTGGAGAAGGCTCACTATGGTTGACGCGGTTAAGGAGTACGCAGGAGTTGACTTCGGCGCTATCACCGACGACGCCGAGGCTGTCAAGGCGGCAGAGGCAATCGGCGTTGAGCTTGCAGACACCGCAGACAAGACATGGGGCAACGCGCTCTACGCTTGCTTTGACCAGCGCGTCGAGGAAAAGCTCATTCAACCCACATTCATCACAATGTATCCCGTAGAGGTTTCGCCTCTTACGAAGGCAAGCCCCGCCGACACCAGACTGACCGAGAGATTTGAGCTCTTCGTCTGCCACAGCGAGCTTGCAAATGCATATTCCGAGCTTAACGACCCGATAGTTCAGCGTGAGCGCTTTATGAAGCAGCTCGAGCTCCGCGACCGCGGCGACGACGAGGCGGAGATGCTCGACGAGGACTTCCTCACCGCTATGGAATACGGTATGCCCCCCACAGGCGGTATGGGCATCGGCGTTGACCGCACCGTAATGATGCTGACCGGTAACGATACCATTCGCGAGGTTATTCTCTTCCCCACGATGAAGCCCGAGGCATAAAGGGTTGAGTCTATGAAAAAGAAGCTTTACAAATCCAAAACCGACCAAAAGCTTGACGGCGTGTGCGCCGGTATTGGCGAATATTTTGACGTTGACCCGACCGTAATCCGTCTTTTGTGGGTTCTTGCGGTATTATTTGCCGGCGTGGGTATTTTGGCGTATATTGTAGCCGCTATTATAATACCACGCAAGCCGGACTGATAACCGAAGCCGACAAGATCCACCCGCAAAAAACAAAGGCCGTCCCGATTTCACACGGGGCGGTCTTTATTATGTACAAAAAGAGAGCGAGCCGTGGCTCGCTCTCTTTTTTGGGTTTTCGTCTAATCTATACTGCGGTTTTCAAGCGCAGCAAGTCCCTCGCGGAAGGCTTTGGCGGCAACTATGCGCTCTGCCTCGTCCTCGCTCTGAAGAAGCGGAAGAAGCGTGCGGAAGAGCTCGCCCTTGACCGACATATCGCGCTTTAAGAGCTCGGTGCCGTAGAGGGGAAGCGTTCTGTCGCAAAGCTCAAAGCAATAGAGCCCGAACACGTCGTTCTCAAGACCCGACGGTATAATGAAGCGCGGGTCGATATATCCCGTAAGCTTACAGCGAAGACCGGTCTCAACTCCGTACTTTTTCTCGCTTATCATACGGCTGATGCGGTTGATTATCTCATTGTTGGAGTCAACTCCGGTGATATCTATCTCCTCGGTAACGAAGCGAATACGGCCAAAGGTCATATTCTTGCCGTCTATGGAAAGCTCGCCGTCTGTATACTTAACGTTCAGAAGCTTAGCTCCGCCAAGCCCCGCCTCCTCAAAGCCCATACACTCAAGAGAGCCTGCATAGCTGTACATAGACGTGCCGAGGCTGATAATGTCGGTCGCCTCGTGGCGAGAGCCGAAAGCGTAATAATCAGCGCCGAACTTCTTAAGGTCGGTACGCGACACAGGGCAGGTTGCCGAGCCCACCTCTCCGTCAAGGTCGGCATATCCGCAGACTATATTGATATTCGAGGTATCGTCAACGTGGGCGTCGTAGAGGGGATTCTGCGTAAATTCACCGTCAGCAAAGCCCCAGCCGTACACCATAACCCTGTCACGCTCAAAGTAGATGCGGTCAAGGCTCGTATTCTTGAAAACGTGGCAGTTATCGGGAAGGCGGTTTGACGTATAAATAAGATTATTTTCATACGCATCGCTTCTGCCGGGAGCAATTATAAATTGTGTATCGGGGCAGTTGCGGAACTCTCTGATAAGAATCTCAGAGGTAATATTAGTCGCATATTTCGTGTCAAAGAGGTCACCGCTGATAAGAACGTAGTCAACACCCTTATCCCGTACAAACTCCATAAGACGCATAAAGGTGGAGCGAAGCTCACGTCTCTTCTCCTCGCTCTTCTCGGGAGTTACGTCGAGAAAGGGAGAATCCAGATGAATGTCTCCGCAATGCAAAAATTTAAGGTTTGTGATTTTCGTATTCTCGCTCATATCGGTCTCCGTTTCAGTAATGAACTTCACATCGTAGTTATATATAGTATAACATCTAATTGTAAATTTTGCAATAATTTTATCAAAAAAACTTAAAAAATGTATTGCAAGGAATAAAAAAATATGATACAATAAAAGCAAGAATAATTCAAGGCAGAAATCGGAGGTAGCTATGCTTAATCTTGCCGTCAGAAACACCTATAAGCTCATAAGAGAGAAGTCGCAGAGCGAAAACGTCCGTCTCGGAAGACTTTTCACGAAGAAGGACACGGCTCGTCTTATGGCGAAAATGTTCGACCTTAATCCGAAAAAGACGGTCTATACGGTGCTTGACCCCGGTGCAGGAACCGGCATACTTTCCGCCTCGATAATAGAGGAAATTTGCAAAAAATGTCCCGATTGCAAGCAAATATTTCTCACCTGCTACGAGGTGTGCGACGACTTTATTCCGATGCTCGAGGACAACCTTGAGAGAATAAGAAAAAAGTGCCGTCACGACTACGGTGTAAAGCTCTATCCCACCGTCTATCACGAAAACTACGTTACCGAGTCTAAAAACCACTACACCGTCACCTTTTTTGATTCGATAGAGGACAAGTATGACCTAGTTATCTGCAATCCTCCGACCGAGCTTTGCGAGAAGAGGTCGAGTGAGGCTATCGAGGCAGGCGGTGTTACGCAGGTCAAAATAAACGAGGCATTTCTCTTCGCCAAGACCGCAGGCAGACACCTTGAGGACGACGGCCAGCTCGTCATAGTTCTTCCCACACTCGTTGCAAGCGCGTCGGCATTGACCGCATTCCGTCGTGAGATGGCGGAGAAGCTCGCTCTCTCGTCAATACACCTCTTCATAGGTAAGCATAAGAACGAAAAGCGCGCCGTACCGCTGAAGAAGAATATAATTCTCGGGTATAGAAAAGGCGAAAAGCCTGAAAGCATAGCAATCACCGCATCGACTGATGCAGGCACGCCCGAGCGCACGGTAGCTCTTCCCCCTCTTGACTACGGTTTCATCGTTGACGAGAAGGACGGCACGCTCACCCTGCCGAAGAGCATCGAGGACACGAAAATCGTTAAATTTATATCGGCTCTCCCCGAAACTCTCACCTCGCTAGGTCTTAAAATGTCGACGGGTCTTGTTCTTGACTCGCGCTGCGAGGGACTTCTCTTCACCGAGCCCATCAAGAGCGCGGTTCCTCTCATTCGCCCCGCGGCTATAAGAAACGGCTCTATCGACTTCCCTCTTCCAATCAAGCGACAGTATCTTGCTCCGATTAATCCCTCGCTTATTCAGAAAAACAAGAATATGATAATAATCAAGCGCGTCCCCTCAAAGAGCGACGAGAGATTTATCAATTCTGCGATTTACCTTGCTTCTCAGCTCCCTGCATACAGATATATAAGCACCCATAACAAGATAAACTTTATCGACACCAAGGACAAAAATGCCGAGATATCGGCAAGACTTGCATTCGGTCTTTTCGCTCTGCTCAACTCTACCATTTACGATAGATACATGTCGATAGTTTCAAAGTCGGGACAGATAAACTCGAAGGAAATGCGTGAGCTTCCTCTCCCACCAAAGAACCTTATCGAAAATATGGGTATGCGACTGATGTCGCTTCGTCAAACCTCGGTTGCCGCGTGCGACCAAATTGTAAACCAAACCTTACATATAATCAGCAAGTAATCCATTCGCGAAACCGTTAAGCTGATGAAAAACGAATATAGCCTCCCCTCTTCAGCCATAATAACGATTGTAGTTATAAAGGTGAGAAAGGGAGGCTTTATTTATGAAAAACGAAAGAAAAAAAGAGAGAAACGAACAAAAGCACCGTGCCCGTGTCGAGTTTTCGATGAAATCAGAGAGTATAGACCATAGAATTGACACCGACCCATACGGCTCTTATACCGGAGTTCCCGACGACCCGTACGATATGCCTGTGCAGGACGCAGACGACCTCTAATACAAATTGCCGCGAAGAAATTCGCGGCTTTTTGTTTACTTTTTTCTTCCTATATGATAAAATGAATATATCAAAATAAAGAAAGGAAGCCCACCGTGAAAAATCTCGTGTTCGGAATACTCGCTCACGTCGACGCAGGAAAAACGACGCTCTCCGAGGGGCTTTTATACACCGCGGGTGTAATAGACAAGCTCGGAAGAGTTGACAAGCGCGA
>JAZSIJ010000059.1:0-2410 GCA_045533755.1 Eubacteriales bacterium
CACCCGTCGGCGACGGTGTGATTGATTTTAAGCGCCTTATTGAAAAAATGAAGACGCTTGGGGTGGAATATTATCTCGTTGAGCAGGATAATGCGGCTGATATGCCCGATTCGCTTTCGCAGGTCGAAAAAAGCATACGCTATTTAAAAACGATTTGAAAAGAGGAAGGATTATGAAAAAAATCAGATTTGGTATAGTAGGCATAGGAAATCAAGGCTCATATTACTCGTCCGACCTTTTTAAAGGCGGAAAAATCGAAAACGGTGTTCTCGCGGCAGTTTGTGACAACAATCCCGCAAAGCTGAGTCGCGCACGTGAGATACTCGGGGACGACGTGGCATTCTTCTCGGATTACAAGGAAATGCTTGACAGCGGTCTGTGCGACGCGGTTATAGTAACTACTCCGCACTACTTCCACCCCGAGATAGCTATCGCGTGCCTGAATCGAGGAATTAACGTCATCAGCGACAAGCCCGCAGGCGTTTACACCAAGCAGGTGCGCGAAATGAACGAGGCGGCGAAGAAAAGCAGCGCTCATTTTGCCGTACTCTTCAACCAGAGAACAAACTGCGTATACAGAAAGATGAAGGAAATAATTGCAAGCGGCGGCATAGGAGATCTGCAAAGGGTCAACTGCATAATAACGAATTGGTTCAGATCCCAGACCTACTACGATAGCGGAAGCTGGCGAGCAACCTGGCGAGGCGAGGGCGGCGGCGTCCTCATCAATCAGTCTCCCCACCAAATAGACCTTATACAGTGGATAGTCGGACAAATGCCGAAAACCGTAAGAGCCTTCTGCGGCTACGGAAAATGGCACGATATTGAGGTAGAGGACGAGGTCACGGCATTCTTCGAATACGAAAACGGCGCAACCGGAGTATTCATAACCACCACTGGAGAGGCGCCGGGCACGAACCGCCTCGAGATTTCGGGTACGAGGGGCAAGCTTCTTTGCGAGGGTGACAAGCTAATCTGGCACAAGCTTTCGGAGGACATTTTGGAGTGGTCGCGCACCACAGAGAAAAGCTTCTCTATTCCCCCGAAGGAGATAATAGAGGTAGAAACCGACGGAAAGAGTCCACAGCACGCAGGAATAATCAACAATTTCGCCAACGCTCTTCTCGGACTTGAGGAATTTTTCGTGGACGGTACAGAGGGCATTCGCGGCGTCGAGCTGATGAACGCAATCGAGCTGTCTGGCTGGAAAAACGGAGAAAAAGTAGTCCTTCCAATAGACGAGGATGAATATTGGAACGAGCTTGAGGCTCGCATCAAGGCCTCGAGATTCAAGGAGGTTGACGACAGCAAAGTCGCCGATAACTCATCGTCATTCGGAACAAACACAAAGTAAAAAAATCATATAGGCTTAGAGCGGAGACGTTGCGGAACGCAATATCTCCGCTTGTTTTTATAAGACGACAGCCTTAGGCACTCGGAGTTCATTCCTACCACAAGGTTTGATTTGTTATATTATAGGTTGCTTTTTTGCTATTATTGTAACGAATTGTGTGATATAATAAAATCGGTAACAGTTGATTTTATTGTAATAAAAATTCAGGAGGATATAAATCAAATGAGAGAACCGATGGTTATAGCAGTAATAGGCTGCGGAAGATTTGCGAAGAACTTCGTTCCGCTTTTCAAGGCGCACCCTGCGGTAAAAAAGGTTTACGTTTGCGACCTTATTCCCGAGAGAGCCGAGTGGTATTCCGAGAAATTCGGTGTTGAGATAATCGGAAGCTTTGAGGAGGCTCTCGCATCGAGCGAGGTCAACGCTATTGCGATTTTCACTCAACGTACGCTCCACGGCGGTATGGCTATTGCCGCGCTCAAGGCAGGCAAGCACGTTTACAGCGCCGTTCCCTGCGCAACCGATATAGAAGAGATAAAGGAAATCGAGAGACTCGTCAAGGAGACCAGACTTACCTATCACATGGGTGAGACCGGCTATTACAGAGCTCCCGCCATCTTCTGCCGTGAGGAATACGCAAAGGGCACCTTCGGCACGTTCGCTTACGGTGAGGCTCACTACAACCACGATATACGCAATATGGAGGACAGCTTCAGAAGCTCGGGCGGAGAGGATTGGAAGAAATACGCCGGTGTTCCTCCTATGTACTACCCCACTCACTCGACGGCGATGATACTCAGCACCATGCCCGGCGTATATGCGAAGAAGGTCAGCGCTATGGGCTTTGCAAACAGCCCGAGAACCGATATCTACGGCACCGACGGTCAGAACCTTTACAATAACCCCTTCTCTAACACCACGATGCTTCTTCAGCTCTCGAACGGCGGTATTGCCCGCATCAGCGAGAACAGATGCGTCGGCTGGCGCGCTCCCGAAACCTACATTTCGCAGTATTACGGAAGCGAGGGCGGCTACGAGTTCTCTGTTGCGAAGCAC
>JAZSIJ010000137.1:0-2666 GCA_045533755.1 Eubacteriales bacterium
GCGCGCGTAAGAATAGACACCTTTGATTTCGAGTCGGGCTTCATAATTGCAAACGGAACTGCGAAGAAGGAAAACGCGGTTATCAAGGACGACAACCTCTCGGACGCTCTGGTTATGGAGGTCAAGGCTCGCCTTCTCGACCTCAAAAACTACCACCCGACCTTTACCGAGGAAATGCGCCTCGCGGCAGAGTCCATATCAGCCCCCGGTTACCTTGCCGACTTCGTGGCTTCCTCTGCTATCATCGACTATAAGAATAAGCAAACGGTACTTGAGGCAATGCGGATTAAGCCGCGTCTTGAGAAGCTTCTCGTTGCGCTCGAGGAGGAGTTTATGCTTCTCGAATGTGAGCACGACATTCAGATGCAGGTAAGGGACAAAATCGACAAGAACCAGAAGGATTACTTCCTCAGAGAGCAAATCAAGGCGATACAGTCGGAGCTCGGCGACGACGAGGACGACGAAATCCGCGAGTACGACGAGAAGATAGCGGCGGCAAAGATGCCCGAGGAGATTAAGGAAAAGCTCTTCAAGGAGGTCGGAAAGCTCGCAAAAACTCCCTTTGGCGCTGCCGAGGGCACGGTTATACGCGCTTATCTTGACACCTGTCTCGACTACCCCTTCGGTATAAAAACGCAGGACAGCGTCACGGTTGACGAGGCGCGCAAAATACTCAACGCTGACCACGACGGTCTTGAGAAGGTAAAGGAGCGTATCCTTGAGTTTGTCGCGGTTAAGCAGTTCTCACCCGATATTAAAAATCAGATAATATGCCTTGTCGGCCCTCCCGGTGTCGGCAAGACCTCTGTCGCGGCATCTATTGCCCGCGCGCTCGGACGCAAATATGCGAGGGTATCTCTCGGCGGTATGCACGACGAGGCGGAAATTCGCGGTCACAGAAGGACCTACGTCGGTGCTGTGACCGGCAGAATTGTGTCGGCTATAATCAATTCCAAGGCGGAAAACCCCGTTATAGTTCTTGACGAGATAGACAAGATGTCCAATAATTTCCGCGGCGACCCTACCTCTGCTCTTCTTGAGGTGCTTGACCCTGAGCAGAACAAGAGCTTCCGTGACAACTTTATGGAAATCCCCATTGACCTTTCGGAAACGCTCTTTATTGCTACGGCAAACAGCTACGAGGGCATTCCCGCGCCCCTGCTCGACAGAATGGAGATTATCGAGCTTTCGACCTACACAGACTCGGAAAAGCTCGCGATAGCAAAGAACCATCTCGTACCGAAGCAGCTAAAACGCAACGGTATGACGAAAAAGCTCTTCAAGATAACCGACGACGGAATTTTGGCTCTGATTAAGGGCTACACCCGCGAGGCAGGCGTTCGTAATCTTGAGCGCGAGATAGCATCTCTTATCAGAAAAAGCGCGAAGAAAATTGCCGAAACCGATGTGAAGTCGGTCAAGATAACCGAAAAGAACCTCGTCGAATTTCTCGGAAAGGTAAAGGTTCTCGAGGAAAAGCTTGAGGAGGCAGATCCCATAGGCGTAGTTAACGGTCTTGCCTACACGCAGGTTGGCGGAGATCTTCTCAAGGTCGAGGTTGCCGTAATGGAGGGAACGGGTAAAATAGAGCTGACCGGTTCTCTTGGCGACGTTATGAAGGAGTCGGCAAAGATTGCTCATTCCTTCGTCAGAACTATCGCCGCAAAATACGGTATTCCCACCGACTTCTACAAGACGCAGGATATCCACATACACTTCCCCGAGGGTGCGATTCCCAAGGACGGCCCCTCTGCCGGTGTCACTATGGTTACTGCTATCGTCAGCGCTCTTGGCAATCTGCCCGTAAAGCGCGACGTTGCTATGACCGGTGAGATAACTCTCAGGGGCAACGTGCTTCCTATCGGCGGACTTAAGGAAAAAACTCTTGCGGCATACCGCGCAGGTATATCCACGGTGCTTCTGCCCGAGGACAATATGCGCGACCTTGACGAAATTGACTCCGAGGCAAGAGAGCATCTTAAGTTCATTCCCTGCAAAACGGCAAGCGACGTTCTCTCTAATGCGCTTTCCATACAAAGCGGTATATAAATATGAAAATCAACGTCAATAATTCAAGTATATCAATAACCGTCGGAAACGCACGTCAGTTTCCGCGCGACCCGCGACCCGAGGTAGCTTTGTCCGGCAGATCAAACGTGGGAAAAAGCTCGCTCATCAACACGATGCTCGGCAGAAAATCGCTGGCGCGAGTTTCCTCCACCCCCGGAAAAACAATTACAATCAATTATTACGACATAGACCGCAAAATGTATCTTGTAGACCTTCCCGGCTACGGATACGCGAAGCGTTCGCAGGATTCGAAACGCTCCTGGAGCAGTCTTACCGAGGATTATTTTCTCAAAAATCCCTCGGCTGACGCAATCAAGCTCGTTATTCAGCTTATCGACGTTCGCGTAGGTCCTACCGACGACGATATTATGATGATAAACTGGCTTATCGACCGGGGCGTTCCCTTCGTAGTGGTTGCTACAAAGACGGATAAGCTCTCAAAGGCAGAGCTCGGGCGTCAGCTTGATTTATTCGAGGAGGAGTATTTTGGGGGCACGGGAATAGAAATCATTCCCTTCTCATCTGTGACACGTGACGGCAAGGACGAGCTCTGGAGTAAAATATTCGACTCAATCAAAGCTTAAAGAAGGAAAACG
>JAZSIJ010000037.1:0-8921 GCA_045533755.1 Eubacteriales bacterium
TCACTCATAGGGGGGTGTCGTAGTCCCCCCCTATCTGCTTTTTGAGCTTTGAGAGAAAAGAAGAATGAGAGGCGGCGGCGGTTTCACCGCTCCGCTAGCGCTCCGCTCTGTACCGCACGCCGCCTTATTTGCGCGCTGACGGCTCTTTTTGCTTGTAACCGCACTTTTGCCCCGAAGTGCTTTTACTTCGCGCTTGCCGAGCCTCTAAAGCTCGCTCGGCGGCGGTTTCACCGTTCCGCTTCGCTTCACTCTGTACCGCACGCCTCGCTCACTTTGTTCGCGCGACCCTGCTGTCGTGTGTAGCCACACTCTGCTGTCGGCTAGCGGCGCTTTCTCGCTTCCCCCGCCGCCGCTTTGCTCGGCTCCTTGTCGCTTCGCTCCTCGGGGGTCGCTCGTGGCGCTTGTGGAAAGAGTAAGCACCTCTGCGGAGGCGCTGCGCTCTGCGGAGCGAGGATTTCCCCCTCCCGTCCCCAAGGGGAGCGTGGCGCCCAACCTGTCGGTTTGGCGGTGCTAACGATAGCCTCGGCAAAAAAAATAAAGCACCCTCGTGAGAGAGTGCTTCGGTAGCTACCGCGACGGCTCAAGATTCTCGCCGCTACTTTGCGAGATTGGCATGGGTTAGAACGCCGCGGCTATACCTTAAGGTCGGTATGCCACGAAACTATTCTAGCATAGTTTCGAGCCTTTGTCAATACCTTTGACCAAATTTTTTCGCCCCCTTCCTCCGACGGCGCTCGAAAACTCTCGAAGCAATTAGCGCTTTTTGGGCGTTTCGCTACCGCTCATTAAGTAACGCCCAAACGCTTACAAAAGAGGCAGTTTTGTATAATTGCTTCTATCAAAATATGTGATACCCTGCCCGACGATATGTGTCTTGTTGCAACCTATGGAGGACGGTTTACCGAGAAAGTATCAAGCCCAAATATCATCCTTTGCTATGATAATAAATAGTTGCGACTAATAGAAAAAGATTTACAATTACATCTTGCATTATCTTCTCTTTTATGATATAATGTAGAAAAAAAGCATCCGGAGGATTTATTTACCATGCGCATGCGCGTACTTACTCAAACAAGCAAGGGAAAGCTCCTTGCTATTGCCGATGAGGTAACAAAGCTCATCGAGGCCGATAAGGCCACCGACATCATTATGCCCGCTTATCCCTGCGACGGAGAGCGTCTTATCGTCATCGTCGCTACCGCAAAGCCTAATATGCCCGAGAGCTTCTGCAGATTCGTTCGTTCTCTTAAGAAGGCTGTTACTGCCAACGTAGCCTTCATCATTGACGGTACTCCCGAAAATGCGGCAAAAATCGTTGAAATGGCAAAGACCAACAATTCCAACGTAATCGAGGACAATATTCTCTATCTTGAGGGAGGACTTCCCTTCAAGTTCTTGAGAAAGGTTTCTCCTGAGGAAATGGAAAAGGTTAAGAATTGGGTTGCCGAAATCAGAGCTTCCCTCGCATAAATAGTTGAATAATTAAGAAATGCGGCTCAAATGTAAATTTGAGCCGCATTTTAACGGTTGCGCTGGCTAAAACCACCGCACACTTCCCTATTCTATTTAACAAACTCGCTATAAATTGCCTGAAGAGCCGGCATATAGTCGTTAGAATCAACACCAACTATTATATTTAGCTCACAAGAGCCCTGGTCAATCATACGAATGTTAACACCGGCATTTGCAAGTGCGTTGAATACTCTCGCCGCCGTTCCCTTTGCCTTGACCATACCGCGTCCTACAACCGCAATAAGAGCAAGGTTTTCTTCAACGAAAATGTTGTCGGGGTCAACCGCTTTTACGATAGCCGACATAACGTCAGCGCGCTTGTTGTGAAGCTCCTTTGTCGAGACCACAACAGACATCGTATCAATACCCGAGGGGAAATGCTCAAAGGATATACCGTTTTCCTCTATTGCCTGGAGAACGCGTCTGCCGAAGCCAAGCTCTGCATTCATCATATCCTTCTCTATCGTTATGGTCGAGAAGCCCACCTTGCCGGCAATACCGGTGATAACAGTGTCACTCACGTCATCGGTTTGAGGAACGATAAAGGTTCCCTTATCATCGGGACGATTGGTGTTGCGAATATTGATAGGAATCTTCGAATATCTTACAGGGAAAATAGCATCCTCGTGAAGAACGGTAGCGCCCATATACGAAAGCTCACGAAGCTCCTTGTAGGTTATGGTGTCAATAACCTTAGGATTATCTATACATCTGGGGTCTGCCATGAGGAAGCCCGAAACGTCGGTCCAGTTCTCGTAAACGGTAGCAGACACCGCTCTTGCAACGATAGAGCCGGTGATATCAGAGCCGCCGCGTGAAAACGTCTTTATCGTGCCGTTAGGCATAGAGCCGTAAAATCCGGGCAAAACAGCATAAGCATGATTCTTGAGATAGGACTTCATCACGTCATTGGTACGCTCTGAATCAAAGGAGCCGTCCTCGTTGAAGAATATAACCTTTTTCGCATCAACAAAGTCAAAGTCGAGATATTTTGCAAGAATCATGGCGTTGAGATATTCACCGCGCGAAGCAACGTAGTCGCGTCCTGCGTTATGAGCTATCGACGACTTAATTTTCTCAAAAACCTCGGTAAGATCAAGGTCAATACCAAGATCATTGATAATGTCAATGTATCTCTCTTTAATCTTGTCGAATATCTCGGTTATGTCCTCCTCATTTACCGCAAGCTCATAGCATTCATAAAGCATATCGGTGACTTTGATATCACTGTTGTCACGCTTGCCGGGAGCCGACGCCACCACATATCTTCTTTCGGGCTCGCTTTTAACTATCTCTGCAACGGCGCGAAAATGCGACGCATCGGCAAGCGAGCTACCGCCGAATTTTAAAACCTTTAAACTCATTTTAAACTCCTCTGCTAAAAAGCAATTTTAATGTCAAAATTAACATTATATATTATATGTAAAACTTATCGTTTTGTCAAGTAAATTTTTGAATTTAAAGAGTTTTACTAAATAAAGCAAAGAAATCTTACACTAATTTAGGAAAAATATTCGTAAAAAGCACTTGACATTTAAACATCATTCTGCTATAATATAGTGGTCGCGTGGAGAGATGGCCGAGTTGGTCTAAGGCGCACGACTGGAAATCGTGTATACCCTAACCGGTATCATGGGTTCGAATCCCATTCTCTCCGCCATAATTTAAGCACCCTATTTGTAGGGTGCTTAAATTATTCTATGGCTGAGTGAGTGTCGCTTCGTACTCATCGTCGCACAGCGACTTGGGTTCGCTTACCGCGCGAAGAGCGCGTCAAGCTCGCTTGTAAGCGTCGAGCGTCGGTATCTTCGCCTCGGCGAATACCCCATTCTAAAGCACCCTATAAATAGGACGCTTAAATTATTTTATGAACGAGCGAGCGTCGCTTCGAGCACATCGTCGCGCAGCGACTTGGGTTCGCATACCGCGCGATGAGCGCGTCAAGCTTGCTCTTGTAAGCGTCGAGCGTCGGTATCTTCGTCCTCGGCGAATACCCCATTCTAAAGCACCCTATTTGTAGGGTGCTTAAATTATTCTTTGGCTGAGTGAGTGTCGGTAATCAGGAATTTCTCTTTCAAAAAGCCGCGCAAAATCAACATTTTTCGTTCTTTCTTCACAAAAACTCAAAAAAGTCTTTACAAATCGGTTGTTTTTTGATATAATTACTTATCTATTAAATTTAAGGAGAAATTCAATGACACCAAAACAAATTCAGATATTGATAGCAATGGTCATATATATGGCGGCTGTTATCGGTATCGGTGTTTTTTATGCTAAAAGAGCTAACAAAAGCTCGGAGGAATATTTCCTTGGCGGACGTTCCTTTGGTCCTTGGGTGACCGCAATGAGCGCCGAGGCATCCGACATGAGCGGTTGGCTGCTTATGGGTCTGCCCGGCGTTGCCTACTGGTGCGGTCTTGCCGATGCGGCATGGACGGCTATCGGTCTTGCGATCGGTACATACCTCAACTGGCTTATAGTTTCCAAAAGACTTCGCCGTTACAGCATCAGAGCTAACAACTCCATTACATTACCCGAGTTCTTCTCTAACCGCTTCCGCGAAAAGAGCAAGATAGTCATGTCTATTGCGGCTGTATTTATCCTTGTATTCTTCACCGTTTACGCATCCAGCTGCTTCGTTACCTGCGGTAAGCTCTTCTCTTCACTCTTCGGTCTTCCTTACGAGTGGATGATGATTCTCGGCGCAGTGTTCGTAATTGCTTACACGCTTATTGGCGGCTTCCTTGCAGAGAGCGCATCCGACTTTATGCAGAGTATCGTAATGATTACGGCTCTCTCAGTCGTAGTTATTATCGGCGTAATTAAAGCAGGCGGATTCGGTGCTATAATAGAGAATGCACAGAGCATTCCCGGATTCTTTGAGTTCTTCGGTCTTGCTAACCCCACCGTTGGCGAGGACGGACTCCAGCAGGTCGTCGGCGGCGTTGCACAGTTCGGTGAAGCAAAGCCCTACGGCATCCTCACCATCTGCTCTATGATGGCTTGGGGACTTGGCTACTTCGGTATGCCTCAGGTGCTTCTTCGTTTTATGGCTATACGTAAGGAATCCGAGCTCAAAACCTCGAGAAGAATCGCTATGGTTTGGGTCGTAATTTCGCTTGCAGTGGCAGTGTTCATCGGTATTATGGGCAGATATCTCTTCCCCACCGAGCATCTTACAAACGGTGATGCAGAGAACATCTTTATCACACTCTCCACAAGCTTCCTACATCCTCTTCTTGCGGGCTTCGTTATGGCAGGCATTCTTGCGGCTACCATCAGCTCCTCTGACTCCTATCTTCTCATCGCAGCATCCTCGGTATCGAAGAATATCTATCAGAGAATCTTCAAGAAGAACGCAAGCGACAAGCAGGTTATGTGGGTATCGAGAATTACTCTTATCACTATTGCTGTAATCGCAGCACTTATCGCGCTTGATAAGGATAGCGTAATCTTTAAGATAGTTTCGTTCGCTTGGGCAGGCTTTGGCGCTACGTTTGGTCCGCTTATGCTCTTCTCGCTCTTCTGGAAGCGCACGACGAGAGCCGGTGCTATCGCAGGTATGATAAGCGGCGCGGGAATGGTATTCCTTTGGAAGCTTGTTATCAGCCAGCTTGGCGGTGTATTCGCTATTTACGAGCTTCTTCCCGCATTTATCTTCTCTGCTATCGTTATCGTAGTAGTATCTCTTCTTACTAAGAAGCCCTCGGCTGAAATCGAAGAGGATTTCGAGGCTGTGAAGGCTGGAAACGTTTAATTGCCTTTTAACTCAGCATCTAGGCTGTCCCAATGCATTTGGGACAGCCTTTAACTTTGTAGAGAATTTTCATCTCCGGCATAAAATGATAATAGCAATTTTAATTTGCATGATTAAAAGAGCTGACATTGTGCAAAAATAAGAACGTAAAGAAAATTCTTTATAAGATATTGAGGAATGGGCAAATAAATGAACATAAAACGTGGCGATATATATTACGCTGACCTGAGTCCTGTCATAGGCAGCGAGCAAGGAGGTCTGAGACCGGTTCTGATAGTACAAAATGACGTTGGGAACAGATACAGTCCTACCGTTATAGCAGCAGCTATAACATCAAAAATGAGCAAAACAAAGCTTCCGACGCACATCGACGTTGTAGGCATTGAAACAGGTCTGGCAAAGGACAGCGTTATATTACTCGAGCAAATAAGAACTATTGACAAAAAGCGTCTGAAGGAAAAAATGGGACATCTCGATGATGAAACCATGAACCACGTTAACGGAGCAATTGAGGTAAGCTTCGGACTTGCCGGCGCCGAATGAGAGGCATATTTTCCCGTTTAATATCATAATATTAATCAGCCGTCTTTGCGGCTGAAAATGATAAGAAAACGGTGATTAAAATGAACCAATATAAACCGGAAGGAATGTTGATTTCATCTGCTAGAAATTACGAATACACCTCTAGCCTTGAAGGGTTAAAAAAAGCTCTCGAAAATCAAGCAATATTAGAAGCACCCGTCCTTATGTGCGACCACGAATTAAATCTCCTAATTGAATTCTGCTGCGGAATAAAGGGTATAATTCCAAAAAACGAGGTAGTTTATTCCGAGAGAGAAACAACAAAGGACATAGCTATACTTACGCGTGTGGGAAAAGTGGTATGCTTTAAGGTTACCGGGTTCAAGAGCGATGAATCCGGTACCGCAACAGTTATGCTCTCAAGGCGATCAGCACAGAAGGAGTGCTTTGATTCATACGTCAGCACGCTCGTCCCCGGTGACATAATTCCCTCGCGAATAACTCATCTTGAAAATTTCGGGGCTTTCGTGGATATTGGCTGCGGTATCACTTCTCTTCTTTCAATTGATACAATATCAATATCCCGCATAGCGCACCCTTCTGTCAGAGTGGGTGTCGGTGATTTTATATATACGGTAGTTAAGGGGCGCGACGAGCTTGGACGGATTTACGTCAGCGAGCGTGAGCTTCTTGGCACTTGGGAGGATAATTCAGCTTTATTCCAAGTAGGTGAAACGGTTACGGGAGTTATAAGAAGCGTCGAAAGCTATGGAGTTTTTATAGAACTAAAGCCTAATCTTGCGGGTCTTGCCGAGTATAGAGATGACGTAAAAGCGGGGCAAACGGTTGCAGTCTACATAAAGAGCATAATTCCCGATAAAATGAAAATCAAGCTGATAATTATAGATGTTCAGGATACACCCCCACCACGCGAGCCACTCGATTACTTCATAGACGTTGAAAAAACCTCGCATATCGATTCATGGAGATATTCTCCGGAATCCTGCAAAAAAACAATAGAAACCAATTTCACTTAAAACCGCTCACCGAGCGGTTTTTTTATATTGACAGGCTTGTACTTTTGTGCTATAATCACAGTATATCATATAGGACGGTGCAATCATGGTAAACATCGGGAACGATTGGGACGAGTTTCTAAAAGAAGAGTTTCAAAAGGAATATTATCTAAAATTGCGAGAATATTTAAAGGCAGAATATTCTACACAACGAATATACCCCTCAATGTACGATATCTTCAACGCACTTAAATTCACTTCTTACGCAAATACCAAAGTTGTAATTTTGGGACAGGATCCGTATCATGGTGCAGGACAGGCTCACGGGCTATGCTTTTCCGTAAAGAAGGGTGTTACGCCGCCTCCGTCGCTGAAAAATATATTCAAGGAGCTGAATTCTGAGTACGGTATTACAGAGCCTGATTCCGGTGACCTTTCGGGTTGGGCAAGGCAAGGTGTGCTTTTACTTAACACTACTCTTACCGTTCGCGAAGGCAGTCCGCAAAGTCATAAAGGTCAAGGCTGGGAGATACTGACCGACAAAATAATTTCCCTTTTGAACAACAAGTCCACCCCCGTAGTTTTCTTGCTATGGGGCGGAAATGCTCGTGCAAAGAGGGGTCTCATCACAAATCCCGAGCATTTAGTGCTTGAATCGGCACATCCAAGCCCCCTTTCTGCCTACAACGGATTTTTTGGATGCAACCATTTTCTCAAAGCAAACGAATTCTTAAGCAAGAGAGACGCCGGAGAAATTGATTGGAGTGCCCTTTCAACCTAGTTTGTTCGTCAAAATATTACATTTTCTTTAACGAAATTTGTCGGATTTGCATATTGAAAAATATTTTAACTTGTAGTATAATTAAATAAAAGTATTTCCGGCGCATCTTTTTGTTGTATTTTCTCAAAACGATTCGTCGGAAAAAACATTTCTATAGCTTTATGGAGACAGCGTATGGAGTTGCTTGAAAAAAGAATTTTGAAGGACGGACAGGTTCTTCCCGGAAACGTGCTCAAGGTAGATAGCTTTTTGAACCACCAAATCGACATTGATTTAATGAATGCCTTGGGGGCAGAATGGAAGCGTCTTTATGCCGACGAGAAGATAACGAAAATTCTCACCATCGAGGCCTCCGGCATAGGCATTGCATGCATTGCGGCACAGCATTTCAACGTCCCCGTGGTATTTGCTAAAAAATCCAAAAGCAATAATATCGGCAACGATTTCTACTCTACTCCCGTTGTTTCGTATACGCACGGAAATACTTACGAGGTTATCGTGTCAAAGAAATATCTTTCTTCAGACGACAGAGTTCTTCTGATCGACGATTTCCTTGCTAACGGAAGCGCTCTGCGCGCCCTTATCAATATTGCCGAATCCGCCGGCGCTACCGTAGTTGGTGGGGGAATCGCAATCGAAAAGGAATATCAGAACGGCGGCAACAAAATTCGTGACCTCGGATTCCGTATAGAATCTCTTGCAAAGGTCAAATCAATGGCAGACGGCAAGATAGAGTTCTGCTGACACCTCTCGGTTATTTGAGGGCAACCTCGTAACAAATAAATTAAATGAGCCCTATTGGGCAAAGGAGAAAAAAATGAAGAAGATTCTATCACTCGCGCTTGTCATTGCTCTCGCGCTTTCGCTTTGCGTAGGATTTGCTTCCTGCGGCGGCGGAAAGGATCCCGGCGAGGTTAAGGCTGCTTTGATTGCTCTTCACGGCACAAGCTCCACCTATGACAAGAACTTTATCGACGCCTTTATGACTGCTTGTAAGAACAAGGGTCTTAAGGAGGAGAACTATACCTACATCACCGATATTGACGAGGATATCGCGTGCTATGATCAGGCTGCCGACTTTGCTGATTCCGGATTTGACGTAATTTTCGCCGACTCCTTCGGACACGAAGCTCATATGCTTAAGGCAGCCCAGGAATTCTCCAACGTTCAGTTCTGCCACGCTACCGGTACTACCGCTCACCCCGAGAACGTTAAGAACTTCCAGAACGGATTTGCTTCTATCTACGAGGGCCGTTATCTTGGAGGTGTTGCTGCAGGTCTTAAGCTTCTTGAGATGTACGACACCGACAGCGACGGCGTCATCACCGATGCT
>JAZSIJ010000018.1:0-2919 GCA_045533755.1 Eubacteriales bacterium
CCCACGTATATCGTGATCTGCCTTGGTAATGAAACACTTAATATGGAAACCGCAATTTATATTCGTCGTAAGTACGGTATTGAGAACGGTATGCCTCTTATTCACGCCCTTGTGGATCATAAGAGCATTGACGAGCAGATTACTCCAAATCTTTGTGTTTCGGATTGGAAGTACAATACAGAACACCGAAGATTTGAAAGTACGCCAATTTGCTCCTTTGAAATCAAGACCTTCGGTAGCTACGAGGATACCTACAAGGGATTGCGTATCGGTGCCTCCTACCGAGACTGTCTTGCTGTCGCAGTGAATGCCGCTAACCGTGGTGTTACGGCGGTAGACAGAGAGTATAATGCCGAATGGCTCACCGACCTATACAACCAAGTTGATTTTTACAAGGACTATTCCGACGCCTTTGCGGTATCCATTCCGTATAAGCTGTGGCTTCTCGGTCTTGAGCTTGTTGATGACGGAGATGGCGATGTTTCTGTGCTGGAAGATGTGCTTTGTGCAAACATTGACATACTCCACAAGCATGAAAACCGCCGCTATGAAGCTTTTATGCGCAGTAAGGGTTGGACACAGCTGATGCCGAGCGAGGTTCAAAACGCAAGAATGAGCAATAAGCTTCAGAAGAAGCACGCAAGAATTGATCCGCAGTATACCAAGGAGCTTGAAGAGATGACAGGACGGGATTTCTCGAAGGAGGACGTTCGTTCCATTATGAACCTCCCTACTGTTATTCGCATTGCAAATGCTCTTTACGGCAGAAATTATTCTGTCAGAAAAAAGCAAGATTAAATAAAACTGCGATAACCAATATGCCATTGAACGTTATTACGATTGGCTAAAAGAACAAAAAGATTGAAAAATATAAAAAAGCGAGGAAATTATAATGGATATTATTAATGGGGTTAGAGAACTTTGTAAGGGCGAAAACGGTTTTGTAAATATGTTTGACAAGGCAAAAAGCGGTGGTAAGCTTGCAAGCCTTACCGGAGGCGACCGAGAGGCTGACCTTTTTGAAACGCTTCTTTACGGCAGCGCAAGAGAGACTCTCGTCGAAATGATAAACGATGCCTACAATTTCAAGCAATATGCGGTAGAGGCACACGGCTTGCTTGTGGAAGACGGTCTTGATGCTATGGATGCCAAGAGAGCGCTTGAGATATTCTTTATAGCATTTGGCTTCCCCGGATACAGAACTATGGGAGCACAGGAAACCATCGTTGACGAGAGCGGAAACTCTAAAACTGTGTATGAGGGGGAGGTAAAGAACGGCAAGCCTCACGGATGCGGTTCGCGCAACTTCTATTACGAAGGAAAATGGTCTGCTCTTGACGAATGTGTATGGATTGACGGTATAATGATTGGCTATGATTATGCCAAGGAGCTCGAATTCGGCGCATTTGAAGATCAGAAAATTGGCTTTGTTATTAACGATCGTTTTGTAGGAAATATAAGAATCATCGCAAGTGACGGCGAGGAATTCGACGACGGCGTTACAAAGTTTACCGTTTAAAATCACACATTACTTATGCTTTAAGGAGTTATTATGAGCAATTTAAAATGTTTGAAAAAGGCAAATGAGGGTGACACCGAGGCTATGCGCATTGGTGAGAACCTCTATAATTTGCAGGATGCGACCGAGGATGAGGTAGAGGCAGGTACGCTTTGCCTTAACAAATGGTATGTAGAGCGCAAATATAAAACTCAGGTATGCGAACCCGGTCGTTCAAGTCCTTATTACGATATGAGAAGCGAAATGCAGGAGCTCTCTTTTGAAGAATTGATCTTCAATGGAGGAGAATGCATTGGAGCATACCACGACGAGCTGGTTTTTCTGTTCGACGATGAAAAAACTCATTATCATCAAAAGTATCTTGGTGAAATGAAGATCAGCTACGACCAAGGAATCGATTTCTACGATTATTACTATCTGCATTCCAAATGATGCAGTGAAAGGAGCAGACTATGTTTGATGCTGTGAAGGTTAAAAATGATTGTGTAAACTGGATACGAGAGTTCTTCCGTGAGAACGGTCCCGACTGTAATGCCGTTCTCGGTATTTCGGGCGGTAAGGACAGCTCTATCGCTGCAGCCTTGTGTGTTGAGGCACTCGGCAAAGACCGAGTGATCGGCGTGCTGATGCCCAACGGAGAGCAAGCGGATATTGATATGTCCTATAAGCTGGTAAATCATCTCGGCATCAAGCATTACGTAGTCAATATTCAAGATGCGATACAGGGGCTTAAAGGTGCGATTCCTATGGAGCTGACCGAACAGAGCCGTATCAATATGCCCCCGAGAATAAGAATGACGACACTTTACGCTGTTTCGCAATGCTGTAACGGCCGTGTGGTAAACACCTGCAATCTCAGTGAGGATTGGGTGGGTTATTCCACGCGCTACGGCGACTCGGTCGGGGATTTCAGTCCCTTATCCCGTCTTACCGTTCAAGAGGTCTTGGCAATCGGTCGAATTCTTGATCTGCCCTCTGAGCTTGTCGAGAAGGTTCCTGCCGACGGCTTGTGCGGAAAAACCGACGAAGACAATCTCGGTTTTACCTATGCCGTACTTGATCGGTATATCCGCACGGGCGAATGTGACGACGAGCAGACAAAACAGGCCATCGACCGCCGCCACAAGGCAAATCTGTTCAAACTGCGTTTGATGGACGCCTTCCCCTATGACGGTCCGCGAAAAGCAGAAGACTGAAATCAAAAAAAATCAGTATATGCCGCGAACAAACTTTATTGCACAAGAAAACGGCTTCGCCGTAACGCGGCGACTGTTTTCGATTCGTCCATCTCCGAGCACGTGAAGCGTGCGTTCGGAGGGACATACAATATTTTTTTACTTTATAGAAAACGCAGTTTCCTATAAAGTAAAAACACAGCCCTGCGGCATCGCAACCGCAGG
>JAZSIJ010000100.1:0-4378 GCA_045533755.1 Eubacteriales bacterium
ACAAAATGGAAAAACTATGTTAAAATTGACCTGTAACAATTTGGTTCGAAAGGAACGCACAATGAAGCTTAATTACAAGAGAACGATACTCGTTGGATTTGCATTCTTCCTTATCAGCGCATTCTGGCAGGCATACGATGCTATAATTCCTCTTGCACTCAATTATCAGTATGGTCTTCCGCATACCGTTTCGGGTGTGGTAATGTCGCTCGATAATATTCTTGCCGTATTTATGTTGCCTGTTTTCGGAGCGATTTCGGATAAGGTGATGACCAAATTCGGAAGAAGAACCCCATTTATTGTTATAGGTACGATAGCCGCGATTTTATCCTTCATTACACTTACTTTTGTAAACGGCATACAGCTTAACGCTCTTGCCGATGCAGGAATCGTTGACGCCTACAATAACGCATATGCGGCATTCAATGAAACCAAGGACAGCTTTAAGGAAGCCTTCGAAAACGGATTCATAACCAAGGAGGCTATGGATTTTGGAATAGAGAAGGCAGAAATGATATTTAACTCTGTGAAGGAAAATCTTCAGGCGCAGGCGCTTGAGATAACCATCGGCAACGCCTGGCCTCTTGTTGGATTCCTCGGGATGCTTCTCGTCGTGCTCGTTTCTATGGCAACCTTCCGTTCTCCCGCCGTCGCTCTTATGCCCGACGTTACCGTGAAGCCTCTGCGCTCCAAGGCCAATGCAATCATTAACCTTATGGGCACTGCGGGCGGAATTATCATTCTCGCATTGAGCAGCGTTATGGGTATGTCAAATAAGCTTTACTCTCACTATATTGGATACGTAGCATTGGTATGCGCTGTAATGCTTGGAGGTCTTATTACCTTTATCTTCACCGTTAAGGAGAAGAAGTGGTCGGAGGAGATGGAAAAGACCTCGCTTTCGCTTGGACTTGAGGAAAAAGCGCCGGAGTCCGACGAGAGCATAGAGAAGCGTATGCTTTCAAGACCCGAGCTGAAGTCTTTGATTCTCATTCTCGCATCGGTTGCTCTTTGGTACATCGGGTACAACTCTATTACAAGTAAATATACCGTTTACGCGGCATCTGTTCTTAACGTTGACTACGGACTTACTCTTATTGTCGCGCAGGCGGCAGCCATAGTGTCCTACATTCCCGTAGGCATCGTTGCCTCGAAATTCGGCAGAAGAAAAACTATTCTCGCGGGTATTCTAATGCTTGCGACGGCATTCTTCGTCGGAAACTTTATCGGACCCGGCGTCAGCAACCTTATTATGTATCCCATCTTTGCGCTTGCAGGAATTGGCTGGGCAACCATAAACGTCAACTCCTTCCCGATGGTCGTTGAGCTTGCACGTGGCGGTGACGTAGGAAAGTATACGGGGTATTATTACACCTCGTCTATGGCGGCGCAGATTGTCGCGCCCATTCTTTCGGGAGTTCTTTATGACCTTCTTACTATGAGAGCTACCTTCTTTGCCTTTGGTACTGTTTTTGTAGCACTCTCGTTCGTCACAATGTTCTTCGTTAAGCACGGCGACGCAAAGCCTCTCGCAAAGGAGGTCATAGAAGATGCTCTCGGAGGTGATGACTGATGCCGCACGAGATATTTCTCGCGGTATCGCTTTCGCTTATCGGAGCTGTAGCCCTCGCGTTTGTTATATATCTTCTCCTTATGAGAACCAAAAGAGAGGGAGAGATTATGAGGGCGTACCGTGGAGTTAATTTTGCCCACCGTGGTCTGCACGGCGACGGAAGAGCCGAAAATTCGCTCTCGGCATTCTCTGCCGCGGCAAAGGCGGGCTTTGGAATAGAGCTTGACGTAAGACTCTCAGGCGACGGCAAACTCGTCGTTTTTCACGACGACACCCTTACCCGTGTTGCAGGAATTGATAAAAGAGTTGATTCACTCCCCATAGGCGAGCTCAAAAAATGTCGCCTTTCGGGTACGGAGGATACCGTACCAACCTTCCGCGAGGTTCTGGAGCTTGTAGACGGCAGAGTGCCGCTTCTCATAGAAATAAAGGAGGATGCCGGGGACAGCCGCGTCACCGAAGCCCTCGTGCGTGAGCTTGACGGCTACGCAGGGCCTTATATAGCGGAATCCTTCAACCCCTTGTCGCTCAGAGCCTTCAGAAAGGCAAGGCGCGACGTGCCTATCGGAATACTTTCACAGCACTTCTGTCGAAGAGATGAATATCGCGGAAAAATTCTCTATTTTCTTCTTCAAAATATGCTTCTCAACTTCCTTTCGGTGCCCGATTTCGTGGCTTACGACCACACCGACGCAGAGATGCCCTCGCTTAAATTGACAAGGGCGGTGTTTGGCACGCCCACTGTCGCCTGGACGGTCAGAAGCAGGGAAGAGGAGAAGGCTGCAAGGGACGCCGGCTTCGGCTCGGTTATCTTTGAGGGCTATCTTCCCGACGATGGAAGGGCTGATGCTCAGAAAATGCCCAAATATGCAAATTAAAATTTACAATTGAAAACTAAAACGGGGTGGGAAAGCCACCCCGTGTCAAATAATACGAAAAAACGGAGTACATATGAAATTACAGCTTGTCGCAACCTGTCTCTTTGGACTTGAGCATCTGCTCGGCGAGGAAATTGACGCGCTCGGCTACGAGAGAATATCTACGATAGACGGCAGAGTTACTTTTGCGGGTGACGAGGAGGCGGTTGCTCTCTCCAACGTCTTTCTGCGTTACGCGGAAAGAGTATTTATCAAGGTCGGCTCGTTCAGAGCCGAGAGCTTTGACGAGCTCTTTGAGGGCACAAGACAGCTTCCGTGGCCGCAATTTATCGGCAGGCTTGATGCCTTTCCCGTCAAGGGGCACTCAATAAAATCAAAGCTTCATTCGATTCCCGACTGCCAGGCAATAATCAAAAAGGCGATAGTCAGAAATCTCGGAGAGGTCTACGGAATTGAGCGCTTCTCGGAGGAGGGCGTCAAGTATCAGGTTGAGTTCTTTATTCTGAACGATGAGGCAACCCTGATGATAGATACCTCGGGTATGCCCCTACATAAGCGCGGATACCGAAAGGAGTCGAACGGTGCGCCGATACGCGAGACGCTTGCTGCAGCAATAGCAAAGACCTCGCGCCCGAGAGAAGAGGTGCTGCTTTGGGATCCGATGTGCGGAAGCGGCACGATAGCAATAGAGGCGGCTATGATAATGCGAAACATAGCTCCCGGAGTGAACCGTGAGTTTGCCGCGGAGAGCTTTGCGTTCATAAACAAATCGCACTGGAAAAACGCAAGAGAGGAAGCGCGTGACGGTGAAATAAAGAGCGGCTTTGAGGTATACGCCTCGGATATTCACGAGCCCTCGGTTGCTCTCACTGTGAGAAATGCCAAGGCGGCAGGCGTTGCCGACACCGTAAAGGCGTTCAGGCGGGATGCAAGGCGGATATCCGCACCCGGCAGACGCGCGACGATAGTAACCAATCCCCCGTATGGCGAAAGACTTGGGACGGTAGCCGAGGCCGAGCGCCTTTACCGAGAGCTTGGAGAGCATTTTCGCTCGCTCTCTCCCTGGCAGGTGTACATAATTACCTCTCACCCGTCCTTTGAGCGCTTCTACGGCTGCCGCGCCGATAAGGTGCGCAAGCTCTATAACGGCATGATTCCCTGCTACCTTTATCAGTATTTTAAGCGGCGGTGAGCATTGATGATTGCCAAAATTTTGAAAAATTACCTCTCAAACTGAAAAAAGGGCTTGATTTTTTCGTTTGCACGGTGTATAATTAAATGTACGAGTACAATTAACCGCTAATTTTGCGTTAACGTAAAAGGAGTTTTTTATGCAGGAATTAACCTTCAAGGAAATTTACAGTACCCTTTTGCCGAAGCTCAAGCTACTTCTTGTGATTCTTCTCATAGGAGCCGTTGTCGGCGGCTGTGTCGGCGTTGCGAGAACCTATGCGTCGGTTTCCTACGGTACGACTATAGAGTTCTACGTGAATCCCAAGATGAGCGACGAGGGGGGTACGAACGAGAGCCAGTTCGGTGTTTACGGCGCATACGGCTGGCACGTTATGGATAATATGACGAAGCTTCTCGCATCAGAGAGCTTTGCCGAGGAGGTGCTTCGCGACGAAGACGGCCTTCCCATCAAGGCTGTGCTTGCGAAGGAAAGCGACAGAGCTGCTCTCGACGCCAAAATAGCAGAGGCGAGAGCTGCAATCGCTGCGGTTGAGAATGCTAAAACGGCAGAGAGCGAGATTTCGGATGAGCAGCTTGCCGAGCTTGAGGCGGACCTGCGTGAAAAGGTCGCTGCCGTTATGGACCTTTGGAGACAGTCTGAGGTGTACTCTGAGTACATTGCTATGATTACCAAATCGGTAAAGTATTCCTTCTACAACGACAGTGATATAAAGGTAAACAACACCGATGCGTT
>JAZSIJ010000149.1:0-5670 GCA_045533755.1 Eubacteriales bacterium
CGCTTGTCTATAACGAGCGCACCGACGCCCTTCGGTCCTGCAATTTTATGCGAGGAGAGGGTTATCATATCAGCGCCAATAGATTTTTTGGTAAAGGCGACCTTCATATAGCTCTGCGTTGCGTCAACGTGCAGATATGCCTCGGGGCATCTCGACTTCATCAGCTTTGAAACCGACGCGACGTCGTAGAGCGCACCCGTTTCGTTGTTAACCATCATTATGCTGACAAGCACGACGTCGGGGGTTAGTTCAGAAAGGAGCGCACCCGTGTCGAGTTTTCCGTCCCTTGTTGGTATGTAAGCAACCTTGAGCCCGAGTGCTTCTGCTCGTTTTATAGGCTCTGTTACAGAGGCGTGCTCACCCTCTGAGGTGATTATTTTAGCGCCTCTTTTGTATCTGTCCTTAGAAAAGGCACGGCCGAGTATTGCGAGATTGTTTGCCTCGCTTCCCGACGAGGTGAATATCACCTCCGAGTCAAGCGCAGCGCCAAGCGAGGAGAGGATAATATCCCTTGCCGCGTTTATCTCGCGCTCGGCACAAAGACCGAAGGAGTGAAGCGACGAGGGATTGCCCCACGCGCTCCGCGAAACCTCAATATATTTGTTGAGCGCGCCCTCCGAAATTTCGGTGGTTGCGCTGTTGTCAAGATAAATCCGCCTGTCCATCAGAACTTAATCCTTGAAGCAATGTCAAGCGCCTCTTCAATGCGCTGGGTGTAGACCGCCTCGGGCGCTGTAAAGGTAAATGCGTAGCCGTTCCATGCATCGACGCCGAAAATCTGATAGACGTGATAGCTTACGCCGCCAAGAGTATAGGTGTACTCGTAGGACGCCGCCTGCGTAAGATTTCCAAGCTCCACGCCCTCGACGTTGTTGACCTTGATTTCGGTGACCGTGCCGACTATCGCCTCAAGCTCCTTTTTGCGAGTTTCCCAATATTCCTTGATGGAAACTCCGGCTCTAGTCGCCTTTGAGAGAGTAATGTTCGCACCGTCCTCACGCGACACGCTGACTATTCCGTCGGAAAAGTCCACCGAGTAGTCCTTCGTAACGTAGAGGTCAAACCCCGAGAGGCTTCTGTCCGAGACGAGAAGGTAGCCGTCGACATCGGGGTAATCGGGTTTGTCGGCAGTGCCCGATTTTTTGACGAATTTAACGTTATTGGTAATGCCGGTAAGATTATTGTTAAGGTGATAGTCGTAGTAGGTTTCCCCCTCGCTTCTTTCGGTAAGCTGTGAGGTAAAGGTAAAGATGTAAAATCTGCCGTCGAACTTGGCAAATACCTGCATAGTCCTGAACTTGTAGCCCGAGTACTCGTAGTCGTATATGAACTGCCTTGCTTCCTCGGCATTTCCGAATTTGAAATCGCCGTTTTCCTTCGTGACGTTTACAGGGAAGGTGAAATCCGCCCTTGCCGCCTCAAAGTATTCCTTGATGCTGACGCTTGGCATATCCGCCTCGACGAGCGTCACCGAGGTCGTGTCCACCGACGAAACGTATGCGGCTGAAATATTACCCTGGCTTGATACCGTCCAGCCCTCGGGCGCGTAGAGATAGTATCCGAGCGAATCCCCGCCGCGCACGAGCTGCATTCCGTCGGGGACGTCCGAGGTAGTGCCGCAGCCTGCGAGCGAGAAGAGGGCGGTAATTACCGCGAGAAGTAAAGCGATTGTCCTTTTCATTTTTTATCCTTCCGAATTTATGTATTCCTTGAATTTATTTCCGCGCTCCTCGAAGTCCGAGAATGCGTCGTAGCTTGTTGATGCAGGGGATAGAAGCACCGTGTCGCCTGCCCGAGCTCTCTCTTTGGCGATTTTTACAGCCTCGGCAAGCGTTTCGGCAACGGTGATGCGGGGCAGAAGCTCGGAGCTTTTTGCGAGAGCTTCGAATATCTCTCTTCGGTTTTCCCCGAAGATTATTATATCTCCCGATTTTTTGAGAAGCGGCTCAATAAGCGGCGCGTAGGATAGACCCTTGCTTCGCCCTCCGAGGAGAATTGTGAGCTCGCTTTGCATTGTCAAGAGCGTCACGCGCGTTCTTTCGGGCGTCGAATCTATTGACGAATCCACGTAGGTGACGCCGGCAATGGTAGCCACGTTTTCCATTCTGTGCGAGAGACCCGAAAAGCTCGAAAGAGCCTCGATGCCCCTACCCGTGTCAAATAAACCGTAGGTAAGCGCTGTTGCCGCGAGGGCGTTTTTAATGTTGTGGGGCTCTTTTTTAGAGAGCCTTGACAGCGCGATAAGCGGCTCACCGTTGACCGAGAGCGCACCGCCCTCGCAGGTGAAATATTTTTCTGCCGCAGGGAAGCGCCGCTTCAGCTCGGGAAAGCCGAGCGCGGTCGAGAAAAGCCCCCACGGCTTGTGCTTTTGAATGAGAGGTATACACGTCTCGCTGTCGGGCGAGAGAATTGCCTCGTCGGTGTTTTTAAGTAGATTTTCCTTTGCCGCGACGTAGCCTCGAAACGAGCCATGCCAATCGAGATGATTTTCGGTGATATTGGTTATGACCGCACGCCGTGATGGCGGTGAGGTGTATTCAAGCGTGAAGCTCGAAATCTCGGTGACAAGACATTCACAGCGCGCGCCGAGAGCCGTAACGAAGGGGAGTCCGACGTTACCGCAGGCGAGAGCATCAGTGCCGCCCTGCGCAAGAATTGCCTCAGCCATCTTTACGGTAGTGCTCTTGCCGTCAGAGCCCGACACCGCGAGAATGGGCGTCCTGCACATCTCAAAGAAAAGCTCGGCGTCCGAGGACACTCTGCCGACACGTCCTATAAGACGGGCAACCTCGGCTCGCTCGCGCCTGACCGACGGAGAAATGAATAGAATATCCTCGCCGAAACAGTCAAAGGCGCGACTGCCCGAAAGAAGCTTGCAGCCTGCGGGCAAATCCCCACGCATAGAGCGCTCCTCGCGGACGACGGCGTCAAAGGTGAGCCTTTTTTTGAGATAATCAAAAACCGCGCGGTTTGACTTCCCGAAGCCTAAAAATCCGATTTTTTTGACGTCCTTTAGGAAGTCGGGTAAATTGTTCGTAAAGCACCTCGAAACATTTTATATATTACATTATACATACGCACGGGGATTTTTGCAAGTACCTCGCGGGAAATTTAACAAAAAAGCAACCAAAATCAAAAAAGAAATAAGAATACGGCTCCCTAAAAGCAGGGAAGCCGTATTTTACGCCAAAGGTAAGGCTAAAATATTCTTTGTAGTGACTGAACTTGTAAGCCGTGTTCTGTACGCCGTGGGCGCGGCAATCATCTATCTTCACCGCGCGTTACCGCACGGTTCGAGCCGAGGCTCTGCCACCACGAGAGGAGTCGGGCGAGCAGCCCGCCGAAAACGGCTCTCAAGGTGTTGCATCGGATAGGGTTTACAGCAAATCTATGTTGCCATAGAAGTGGGTGAGCTCTTACCTCGCCTTTCCATCCTTACCACGACTGCTTTATAGGCTTTATAGAAGGTAGAACTGCGCTTCGCCCATAAGCCTTCTGCCCACTTTAAAGCAGCCGTGGTCATGGTCTCTGGGTTAGTCGACTTTTTGCCTTCTATGAAACAGCCGTGGCGGTTTATTTCTGTTGCACTTTCCCGCGGGTCGCCCCGGGCGGACGTTATCCGTTATCCTGCTCTTTGATGCACGGACTTTCCTCACGATAATACCTTTCGGCAACATATCGCGCGATTGCCCCGTTCAGTCGGATAAATTATAGCAGAAAAATTGCCGTTTGTCAAGGAGTAAAATGAAGAAGAATTTAGGTATTGTAAGCCTCGATGTAGGGGGGCGTGATGAAATTTTAGGCGAATGCCGCGCACTTATCGGGCGCGGAGGAGCTGTTTTTACCGTCAACTCGCTTATGGTAGAGCGCGCACACCGCGAGCCAAGCTTTGCCGAGGTGCTGAGCCGTGCTGATATACTCACCGTCGACGGCGTCGGGATTAGGTGGGCGCTTGAGAAAAGCGGAGTCAAAGCCGAGCTTCTCTCGGGGGTTGAGCTCGGTGAGCTTGTAACAGGAGAGGGAAATCCGAGCCTTGCCATAATAGGCGGCAGTGAGGGGGTAGCAGAGCGGGCATTTTTGTACCTTAAGGCGAAAAATCCGCGTCTCTGCCTGAGCTTTGCCGTGGCGGGATACGGGCACGCCGACGCCGATTATCTAGCTCTTTTACGCCGTCACCGTCCGTCACTCTGCTTCGTCTGCCTAGGCTCTCCGAAGCAGGAGCATTTCGTCATGAAAGCAAGACGGGCAAGCGAAAAAACCCTCTTTTTCGCTCTCGGAGGCAGCCTCGACGTCTATTCGGGAGAGAAGCGCCGCGCACCGCGCGCCGTCCGCGCCTTAGGGCTTGAGTGGCTGTACAGAATGGTAAAAGAGCCAAGAAGACTAAAGGGGCTACCGAGGCTTGTGTCCTTCGCTCTCCGTGTGCGCCGAATGGCAAAAAAATCCACAAAAAACTCCATGATGAACCTCAAAAATTAAATATTTTCAACAAAGTTGATAAAATTTCCACAATGCTCTTGTATAATTAGAAATTATGTGCTATAATTTAGCGTGGAAGAGAAGGGTTTTTCTTCCGAACTCAACCTGATTATTAAAAAAATTATATTTTTGGAGGATTTTCAAAATGGCAAACGTAAAGGTTGCAATTAACGGCTTTGGCCGTATCGGACGTCTCGCTTTCAGACAGATGTTCGGCGCTGAGGGTTACGATATCGTAGCTATCAACGATCTTACCAAGGCTTCCATGCTCGCTCATCTTCTTAAGTACGACACCGCTCAGGGTCGTTACGACGGTCACACCGTTGTTGCTGACGATGAGGCAAACACTATCACCGTTGACGGTAAGGTTCTCAAGATCTATGCTGAGAAGGACGCTGCTAACTGCCCTTGGGGCGAGCTCGGCGTTGACGTTGTTCTCGAGTGCACCGGCTTCTACTGCTCCAAGGAGAAGTCCATGGCTCACATCAATGCAGGCGCAAAGAAGGTTGTTATCTCGGCTCCCGCAGGCAACGACCTCAAGACCATCGTTTTCAACGTAAACAACGAAACTCTTACTGCTGATGACCAGATCATCTCCGCAGCTTCCTGCACCACCAACTGCCTTGCTCCTATGGCAAAGGCTCTTAACGATGCATTCCCCATTCAGTCGGGTATCATGACCACCGTTCACGCATACACCGGCGACCAGATGATTCTCGACGGTCCTCACAGAAAGGGTGACCACCGCCGTGCTAGAGCTGGCGCACAGAACATCGTTCCCAACTCCACCGGCGCTGCAAAGGCTATCGGTCTTGTTATTCCCGAGCTCAACGGCAAGCTCATCGGCGCAGCTCAGAGAGTTCCTACCTGCACCGGTTCTACCACTATCCTTATCGCAGTTGTTAAGGGTAAGGACGTTACCAAGGACGCTATCAACGCTGCTATGAAGGCTGCTGCTACCGAGTCCTTTGGCTATAATGAGGATCAGATCGTATCCTCCGACGTTATCGGTATCAGCTACGGCTCGCTCTTCGATGCTACTCAGACCATGGTAGCAAAGATTGACGACGATACCTATCAGGTACAGGTAGTTTCTTGGTACGACAACGAGAACTCCTACACCAGCCAGATGGTTCGTACTATCAAGTACTTCGCAGAATTGGCATAACTTCTTTTCGTTAAATTTTGCGATAA
>JAZSIJ010000138.1:0-11314 GCA_045533755.1 Eubacteriales bacterium
GCACTAGTGCCTATCTCACCGATAATGCCCGCCTTGACGTCGGTGCCCTTGATACCGACAAGAATATCGTTGCGCATCTCGTCGGCAAGCTCGGCGACACTTGCGTCCTTGACGTATGGGTAATGAGCGATATGATAGTAGTGACCGCAGCCGGCAACGATATTGATTCCCGTCTGCCGAGAAAGCTCGCGGAGCGCGATAGGGTCTCTGCCAATCTCGTCGGGAGTGCAGTCGATAATGCTCTCGCCGCCGTACGCCTTGAAGTATTCAAGCTCGCGCTTTGCGTTGTCAAAGCCGTCGAGAAGCGCGTTGTCGAGAACAGCGTAAGGGTCAAGCGCTACGTCTGCGCGCGAGGTTATGTCAAACTTACCGTAAAATTCGGCAGGCTCGTTGCCCGTGATGCTGACGCAGTTACGCATATCAATAAAGATATGCTCGTGCGAGAGAGCTACGCCAAGCTTATCGGCGCTTATCTCTCCAAGTACGGTGGTAATCATTCGGGAATCTCCTCGTCACCGTAAAGCTTTATGTACTCCTTAAGAACCTTGTTTGTCTCAAGAGGAGCATCGCCAAGCGTGCTCGAGCAGAATACGACACCCTCTATCTTCTTCTGTCTCAAGAAGTCAAAATAGAGATCAAGCTGACGCTTGAAGAGGCTCATTTCCATAGGCTTTCCGCCCGTACCCCAGTCCCAAACGTAGATACCGAGCATTACGGGCTTATCCTTTGCGAGAGCAAAGAGCTTGTCAAGGCTCTCCTCAAGGTGAGCGTGCTCGGGAGTAGTCCAGAACCAGAAGGAAACTCCGTCGAAGCAGTCCATATACTTCTCAAGGTCAAGCTCAAGCTGGTTAGCGTAAAGAACGCACCAGAAGTCAAGTCCCTTTGCATTGAGAGCGGCTCTTATCTTCTTAAGAACCTCGGGAGTGAAGCGCTCCATTCTCTCGGGGGAGAAGAAGTCGTCAACTATTGCACCGCTGATGTTATCTACCTTATCAATAACGGCAAGAATATCCTCGGTATTTCCAAGCTCAGCTTCGGGAAGAGGCGAGCTCGAGTCGCCAAGCACCGACCACTTTACCTCTCTGAGAACAGAAAATCTCTTCGCGAAATCGTCGAAGGGAGGCTGAATGTTTCCACCGTAGGAAACGATAAAGGAGTTTCTGATACCATACTCCTCTGCGTACTGCTCGGGTGTCATCTTGTTCGGGAAAGCATCGCAATTTTTGCAATTTTTGTGCGAGCCCTCAAGATGTCCCCAGTTCCATAATTTGTCTGATAATTTCATTTTATGTACCCTTTCTTTTATAGCTTGCCCGAAGGCTGTAATGATAGACAAAAATATTTGGATATAAATCCTTTGCCCTTATTCTGCGACTCTGTCAGTCAGCAATCTCCTCGTCGCCGTAGCGCCCTATGTAATCCTTAAGTATTCTGTTGGTTGCAAGAGGAGCGTCGCCAAGCGTATTCGAGCAGAATACGACACCCTCAATCTCCTTATTTCTCAAAAGGTCGAAGTAGTAGGAAAGCTGAGTCTCAAAGAGCGCGGGATCAAGGGGCTTTCCGCCTCCGCCGTAATCCCAAACATAAACGCCGAGCATCAGGGGCTTATCCTTAACTATCGCCTTAATTCTCTCAACGTACTGCTCGGTGTCCTTAAGCTCAGTGGATCTCCAAATCCAGAAGGTAACACCGTCGAAGCAATCCATATACTTCTCAAGGTCGAGGTCGAGCTGATGAGCGTAAAGAACGCACCAGAAGTCAAGTCCCTTCGCGTTGAGAGCCGCCTTTATCTTCTTAAGCACCTCGGGAGTGAATCGCTCCATTCTCTTCGGAGAGAAGAAATCGTCAACAATAGCACCGGTAATGTTCTTTGCGTCGTCAAGCACGGCAAGAATATCCTCGGTGTTTCCGAGCTCAGCATCAGGCAAGGGTGAGCTTGCATCGCCGAGAACCGACCACTTTACCTCTCTGAGACAGGAAAATCTCTTTGCGAAATCATTGAAGGGAGGCTGAATGTTTCCTGCGTAGGAAACGATAAAGGAGTTTCTGATACCGTACTCCTCTGCGTACTGCTCGGGCGTCATATTGCAATCCATCCACGTGCACTTGTTGCTGTGCGAGCCCTCAAGATGTCCCCAATTCCATAATTTGTCTGCTAATTTCATTAAATCTGTTCCTTTCTTTCTCTATAAACTACGGGCGTCACACCCGTAAGCTTCTTAAATAACGAGCAAAAGTATTTGAGCTCGGAAAAGCCAAGCCTTGCCGCAATATCCGTAACGCTAAGCGAGGTCTCGGTCAAAAGCCGTCTTGCCTCCTCAATCTTCATACGGTTAAAGTAGGCAAACAGAGTTTCTCCCGTCTGCTCCTTGAAGGTCTTGCAAATAAAGGAGCGCGAGTAATTGACCTTCGAGCATACATCGGTCAAAGTAAGCCTCTCGTTCACGTGACGGCTGAAGTATCTGATTATAACGTTGACAAGGTCGGCGTAAAACCTATCCTCGCGGAGAAAAACTATCGCCGAATCGTCCTCAGCGGATAGTCGGCGCATAAGGCAAAGAATCAGATACTCAAGCTGAAGAATTATAGCCTGTGCACCTCCGAAGTTCGGCTCGGACACCGTCTCAAGCAAATCGCTTGAATTCATATAAAAGGTGTTTTTGCTCTCGTCTATTACAAGATCTATGCACTTTTTCTGCCCCTCGTCAAGACGGAATCTGGCAGCTGAAAGCGACCTCATAGAAACCGAAAAGCTCTCAAAGCAAACGACAAACACACGACTGCCGTTGCCGTTTTCCGACGAGTAGGAATGTATAACGTCAGGCGCGATGAATACAAGCTCGCCCGAGGAAAGAGAAACGTCCTCTCCGTCAAGCGAAAGGGTTATTCTTCCCTCCTCGACATAGCATATCTCCCAGAACGCGTGCTTCTCCTCGTAATTCTTATATTTTCCCTCGAAATCGAGATATTCAAGAGCAATAAGCTCCTTGACGTCTATCACGTTTTCAATCTTGTGTCGGAGATAAGTCCTCATTCTTTTACTCCTTTTAATCAATTATATCTTATATATAATGATTTGTAAACCTAATATTTTCCCATTGTATACCAAAATATTCTTCAATTGATTTTTTGTGCAAATTTAAAGCCTGTCACGATCGGAGCAGGCAGGTGTTCATATATATTGTACTATATATCCCGCTAAAAGTAAATATGTTTTGTGTGAATTTGCACATATTTACAGCATTTAAGCAACAAGGAAAAACGGCTGCTCTTTACCAAATGGCATTGAGCAACCGCTTTTTACATCGGGGTAATAATATGCTTGAGGAAGAATTAGATAAGATAAACCCTTTTCATTCTCATATCTATTCTCGGTCTGTCGCTGTAATCTACCGCGACATCGGCAATTTCATCAACCACGTCCATGCCCGACACTACTCTGCCGAACGCGGCGTACTGACCGTCAAGATGGGGCGCGTCGGCGTGCATTATAAAGAACTGCGAGGACGCCGAGTTGGGATCGTATGCGCGAGCCATGGAAATCACACCTCTTGTGTGCTTCAGCGGGTTTTTGTGACCGTTTGCATCAAACTCGCCGCGGATTTTCTCGTCAGCACCACCCATACCGTTGCCGAGAGGGTCGCCGCCCTGTATCATAAAGCCCTTTATAACTCTGTGGAAGATAAGTCCGTCGTAGAAGCCCTCCGAAACCAGCTTCTCAAAGTTTTTCACGGTTATTGGAGCCGCCTCGGGTGCGAGCTCTATTTCAATTTTACCGCCGTTTTCCATTTCAATTACTACCATTTTTCTACCTCTTTCTTTGTTGGAATATTTTGTTTTTTTATAGGATATACTTATTAAAATCAACTATTTTAAGCTAAAGGCGGAGCGCAGTATGAAAAAAGAGAAAATCGAGTATATCGCTTATCTTGTAATAGCAACGATAGGAATAGCTGCTGCGGGATTTGTCTTCTTCCGCTATGTCTTCTTTGCGATTTTACCCTTTTTGCTGGGTTGGCTTGCTGCCTTTGCGTCGGGAAAGCCTGCATCACGTCTCTCAAAAAAAGCACGGATTCCCGTACGCGTATGGAGGCTCATAATATCTGCCGTAGTAACTCTCGGGACTATCGCGCTCATATTACTGCTCTGCAAAATGATTTTCGGCGAGCTTTGGAATTTACTCTCAAAGCTCGGTGAGGGTGACAGTATCGGCAAAATGGTAAGTGCCCTCTCGGAGCAAATGCTCGGTATCTTTGGAAGAATACATCTGCCTGCCGAGATCGAAAAAACCGTATACGAGGCTTTTTCGGGAATTGTAACCACCATTCTCGCGTCGCTTGGCGGAGCTTTGACCTCTGTTGCGGGATCAATACCGAGAATACTCGTGTTTATTGTAATAACGGTTATTGCCGCAGTGTATTTTGCGCTTGATTTAGAAAAAATAAATTCCGCTGTGAAGCGGATATTGCCCACGTCCGTCTTCGCTTTTCTCGTCCGTGTAAAAAACGGCGCGCTGACTATCGGTGTTAAGTACCTGCGCTCTTATTTTCTTATAATGCTCCTAACCTTCGCGGTAATGTTCACGGGGCTTTTAATTCTTCGGGTAGAGTACGCCTTTCTGTTCGCGATTATTATAGCAATTCTTGACCTTCTGCCTATCATAGGGGTTGGCACAGCACTCGTGCCTGCAAGCGTTTTCTGCTTCCTTTCGGGCAATCGCGGACTTGGCATAGGTCTTATTATACTCTTTTTGGTAAACGAAACCGTGCGTCAGTTCGCAGAGCCGAGAATACTCGGGCGGCATCTGGGTATTCACCCCTTGGCAACTCTTGCGTCTATCTATATTGGATATTCCTTCTTCGGTGTTGCGGGAATATTCCTGTTGCCGCTATTAGTGGTGCTCTTCGGAATCTATAAAGATGATGCGCCCGAGGTCGCGAAGAGCTCCGACGTCAAGTGACACGGGCTCAAACCCAGCCTCCATACAAAACCGACAGATTTCATCTCCGCATCTATGGGTTTTGGGGTCACCGAGAAAGTATACGGTTTTTCCTAAAGTGCCTGCCGCACCGCCGATAAATCCGTATTCATACGGAGGAAGTGATATATCGCCGTTGTCTATGAGGAGAACCTCTATTCCCTCGTTGCGAAGCGCTTTAGCCATACCTCTGTCTGCCGTGATTGCGTGCGTCCCTCCGAGTGCTAGGACGGTGCAGGCGGGATAGCCCTGCTTTACCGAGACGATTTTAAGGTTCAGAGCCTTTGCCGCCTCCAACAGCTCGGTGGATACGGTGTCGCTTTTCACGAAAATTCGCTCGCCCATACGAAGCGCATTCAAGATGCAATCCTCGGGGTATTTATTGCCGAGCGAATGTGCTATGGCTCTTATAGTAATAAAAGGAAGGCTTTCTGTCAGTCGGGTGAAAAGCTCCGAGTTTTCCTCGTAAAATAGCTTCTCAACGAAGAGCTCGCCGTCGAGCCTCAGCATAAGCATATCGGGGTGAGACGCAAGAGCCTCGGGCAGCCTTTCACAAGGCGGAAGCTCAAAAACGCAAAAGTCCCGCTTCCGAAGCCCCGCTATTACGGCAGGACCTGCTCTCTCGTCAACTATGGCAGCTCTCACATTCACACCTCCTTATAAAATATAAAAAAGAAGTGTTACCGACGGTCAGGAAAACGACCGCTTTAACACTTCTTTTTAAGCCTTAGGCACGCTCAACCTTGCCGGAACGAAGGCAACGGGAGCAAACCGAAACGGTTGTATTAGAGCCGTTAACAACTGCCTTTACCTTACGAATGTTGGGCTTCCAGGTTCTGTTGGTCTTGCGGTTGGAGTGAGAAACGTTATGACCGAAGGTCACGCCCTTGCCGCAGATACTGCACTTAGCCATTTTGACACCTCCTAAAATCCCGTCTTTTTAAGACGTAATTTTATATAAATTATTTTTTATCATAAATTGACAACGAGTATTATAGCATATTCAAATAAAAATTGCAAGTGTTTTTTGAAAAAAAATCAAAATTTGTTTGAATTATATTAAAAAGCCTGCAATCCGTCCGAATTCGTATGCAATTTGCAGTAAAGGATTACTTGCCGAGCTTCAGCGTTTTTTGGTAAGCGGCGACAACCGCACCCGAAACAACGCCTCTCATTGCACCGTCCTCAAGCGCCTTAACGCCCTCAATAGTGCTGCCGCCGGGGGAACATACCGCGTCCTTAAGCTCTCCGGGGTGGCGTCCCGTTTGCTTTATCACCTCTGCCGCGCCGATGAGCGTTTCCGCCGCGTAAAGCATAGCCTTATCCCTCGGAAGTCCGCTCATAACACCGCCGTCGGCAAGTGCCTCGATGAACATATAAACGAAGGCAGGGCCGCAGCCCGATATAGCCGACGCGGCATCAATAAGCCTTTCCTCGATAGCATCGCATTTTCCCGCAGCCGACATAACCTCAAGAAAGTCGGAAACACAGCCGCGCCCTTTATCGTTAGCCGTATAAAGTATCATACCGCGCCCGACCTCACAGGGAGTGTTGGGCATAATTCTTATAATCGGAGCATCGCCGAGATGCACCTCAAGCTTGGCAACAGAAACGCCTGCCGCCATACTGACGACAGTTGCGCCCGACGCTTTAACTTTGTCGGTAATCTCGCCTGCAACCACGGGTATTATATTGGGCTTTACACCGAGAAAGACGAGATTCACATTGCATACCTCGTCAAGTGTTCCCACGCGTGCTCCGATACGCTCGGCAAGTAAAAACGCCTTGTCCGAATCCTTATCGTACAGCACAATCTCAGCGTTTTTGCATTTTGCCGCGGCAGACGCGAGTGCACCGCCCATATTACCGCAGCCTATAAATCCAACCTTAATCATTTATCTTACCTGTCCTTCTCCGCGAATTATATACTTGTAAGTGGTCAGCTCCTCAATCCCGAGAGGCCCTCTCGCGTGCATCTTCTGCGTGGATATGCCCATCTCACAGCCAAGACCGAACTCACCTCCGTCGGTGAAGCGCGTCGATGCGTTAACGTACACTGCCGCCGAATCAACGTTTGTCGTGAAATAATCGGCGCTCGAGGTGCTTTCGGTTATTATGGCTTCGCTGTGATGAGTGGAGTGCGCGAGTATATGGTCAACCGCCTCCTCTAACGAGCGGGCGACGCCCACTGCGAGCTTGTAATCGAGAAACTCGGTGTCATAGTCAGCGTCGGTCATCGGAACGCCTTCAATCACGGCAAGTGCCTCGGCGTCGCATCTCATTTCAACAGGGGTAAGTCCCGCCGCCCTTCTCTTTTCGACAAGCCTATCCCTAAGGAGCGGAAGAAACTCCCCTGCAATATCGCGGTGTACAAGGCAGACCTCTGCCGCGTTGCAGACCGAGGGACGAGAGGTTTTCGCATTTTCAACTATATTAAGAGCCTTTTCGATATCGGCGTCACGGTCAACGTAAATATGGCATATACCCGTGCCTGTTTCAAGGCAGGGGACGGTGGCGTTTTCAACGCAGGCGCGTATGAGACCTGCACCGCCGCGAGGGATAAGCAGGTCAACGTATCCACGCGCCTTCATAAGAGCCGTCGCGCTATCACGGCTGGTGTCGGAGATGAGCTGAACGCAGTCCTCGGGCATTCCCACACTGCGAAGTCCTCGCCTCATAGCCTCGGTTATAGCCGCCGAGGAGGAATAAGCCTCCTTGCCTCCGCGAAGAATTGCGACGTTTCCGCTTTTTATCGCAAGCGCCGCGGCGTCAGAGGTCACGTTGGGACGGCTCTCGTAGATTATAGCGATAACTCCCATCGGCACGGAAACCTTGTCTATCACAAGCCCGTTGGGGCGCACCACCTCGCGAAGCACTCTGCCGAGAGGCGACGGAAGCTTTGCAACCTCGCGTATGCCCTCTGCCATCGAATGAACGCGCTCGGGCGTAAGCCTGAGCCTGTCTATCATAACCTCGGAAATCGAGCTCTTTGCCGCCTCTACATCGCGTGCGTTAGCCTTGAGTATTACCTCGGTATCCGCGTCTATCGCGTCAGCCATTGCTAAAAGTGCTGCGCTTAACCTCTCGTCAGACGCGCCTGCAATAAGCTTGACGGTTTCCTTTGCATTTTGAAGTATTATCTCGGTTGAGTTCATATTTTTCACCTAGCGCTACCTGCGCTTTTTTTATTTTTTACCGTAGAATCTCGTGCCCACGCTCTTGCCGTCCATAATATCATAGAGAAGCTCGGGGCTAGAGCCGTTGGCGATTATCATATCACAGCCTGCCGAGGTTACTATTTTCGCCGCACGAAGCTTGGTCTCCATGCCGCCCGTGCCGAGCACCGATGCCGAGCCGCCGCCAAGCGACATTATCTCGTCGGTAATCTCGTAAATCTCAGAGAGCAGCCTTGCGTCTGGGTTCTTGTGAGGGTCTGCAGTATAAAGACCGTCGATGTCCGAGAGAAGAATGAGCAGGTCTGCCGACACACTCTCGGCAACCAATGCGGCGAGGGTGTCGTTGTCACCGAAGACTATCTCCTCTGTTGCGACGGTGTCGTTCTCGTTGATGATGGGAAGTGCCCCAAGCTCAAGAAGCTTTGACATCGTGTCCTTGAATTTCTCGTGCCTGTCCTCACTTTTGAGGTCGGGCGCGGTTAGAAGGAGCTGGGCAACCGTGTGGTTGTACGCCGAGAACTCCTTGTCGTATATATACATAAGCTCACACTGTCCGACGGCGGCGCACGCCTGCTTTCCCGCGATGTCCTGCGGACGCTCCTTGAGGTTAAGCTTTCCAACTCCCATACCGATTGCGCCCGAGGAAACGAGTATTATTTCCTCTCCTGCGTTTTTAATATCGCTGACAGCCTTGCAAAGCTCCTCTATCCTTCTTATATTCTCTCTTCCGCTTTTATGAGTCAGCGTCGAGGTTCCTATCTTGATAACAACTCTCATCAAAAAGCCTCCGCTTTAGTAAAGTAAATTATAAAAATTATAGCACAACCTGCCGAAAATTTCAAGACTTTTCGCATATTTTATGCCTAACTATTGCTTTTAAAACGAGAATTTAGTATAATATCATTAAAAAGGAGGTCGGGTATGAAGAGATTTTGCAAATTACTGTCTTCAGCAGTTATATTTTCGTTGCTTTTCGCGCTGTCCTCCTGTTATGCTCCCGACGGCTCGGAGGGTGATTATTACGCATTCATCGACGACCTCGGACGAGACGTGAGGCTTGACGAAGAGCCCGTTCGCGTTGCTATTCTCTTCTCGTCATATGCTGAAATATGGCAGATTGCGGGCGGGAAGACACTAATAACCGTCGGCGACAGCGTTGAGCGCGGATTTGCCGACGAGAGTGCCATTTTAGTTGACAGGGGTGCAGGTCATGCGACGCTCGATGTCGAGGCTCTCGTCGCCGCCTCACCCGATTTCGTAATAGGCACTGCCGATTATCCCGTGCAGGTCGATGCCTGTGAGCTTCTGGCGTCCTACGGTGTTCCCACGGCACTCTTCCGCGTTGAAGCCTTTGACGACTACCTTCGGGTGCTTCGCATCTTTACAAATATACTCGGAACGGAGGATAAGTATGCCGAGCACGGTACAGCCGTAAAAGCTCGTATCGATGGATATTTCGAGGCAGTTTCCGACTATCTCGAAGGCATACCCGACGAAGAGAAGAAAATGCTCTTTATGAGGGCGGGAAGCTCTCCGCGCTCGACCAAGGCAAAGCGCGCAGAAGACCACTTTGCCTGCGCTATGCTTGAGGAGCTTGGGCTTTCGAATATCGCAGACAGCGCACCGGTGCTTCTCGACGGACTCTCGGAGGAGGAGATAGTCACGGCTGACCCCGAATATATTTTCGTCGCTATGATGGGCGAGGACGAGGAGGCGGTTAAAAGCAACGTCGGCTCAATTCTCTCGGGAGGCGGATATGCCGAGCTTTCTGCGATATCAGAGGGGCGTGTTGAGTTTTTGCCGAAATTTCTCTTCCACTACAAGCCAAATCACAGATGGGCTGACGCCTATCTTTATCTTATAGAGCTTCTTTATCCGGAGGTGGAGATATGAAACGGAGCGTTATTGTTTTATCTGCATCGCTTCTCTTGCTTTTGGCGGTAGCTCTCCTTGGCGTAATGCTCGGCTCGGCAAAGATCCCCTTTCTCGACACTTTTCTTGCGCTCTTTGGCGTGGATAACGGAAGGGGCTCGCTTTTAATAGTTCGTTCGCTCAGGCTTCCGCGCGTTATCGGCGGTATTTTTGCAGGAGCGGCACTTGCTGTCGCGGGTCTGCTCTTACAATCGGCAACGGGCAACGACCTCGCAGCCCCCAACGTCGTTGGAATAAATTCGGGCGCCGGTCTTTTCGTTATGATTACTCTTTGCTTTTTCCCTAGCCTCTCGTCGCTTTTGCCTATTGCGGCATTCGTCGGCGCGGCTATCGCGGCACTATTCGTTCTCGGGCTTGCGAGAGGAGTGGGCAGGCGAAGCTCGCGCACGGCCGTCGTCCTTGCCGGCGTTGCCGTTGGTGCGCTCTTTGGCGCAGGTATCTCTTTTCTGTCGCTCCTCTTCCCCGATGCTCTCGCCTCCTACACCGCCTTCTCGGTAGGCGGACTTTCCGGAGTGTATTTTGAGGATATAGCCCTACCCGTGTTAATTATTTCGCTGTTTTTGGTTGTAGCATTTCTTCTCACACCGCGTCTTAATCTTCTCCTCCTTGGCGACGATATGGCGGCATCAATGGGTGTCAGAGCGACAAGGCTGCGAAGCGTCACCGTTCTCGTCGCGGCGGTACTTGCGTCCTCGGCGGTTTCTTACGTTGGACTAATAGGATTTGTCGGACTTATAGTTCCTCACACGGCACGGCGTCTTGTCGGAGCGGATAACAGAATTTTGCTTCCCCTCTCGGCGATACTCGGCGGTACGCTCGTTACACTTGCGGATATACTTTCGCGAGTTCTCTTTGCTCCAACCGAGCTACCCTGCGGAATAATTATAAGTGCGCTTGGCGCTCCCTTCTTCCTTTTTATACTGTTAAGAAAGGAGAGGGTCAATGCTTGAAGTTAAAAATCTCACCTATCTGATAGGCACACGGAAAATTTTAGACGGGGTGTCTTTGACCGCCCGCGACGGAGAGATAACTCTTCTCGTCGGCAACAACGGAAGCGGAAAAACCACCCTGCTCCGTGCCGTGGCGTCATATCACGAGAACCGCACGCATATATCCGGAGATATAAGCATCGACGGGGAGAGCGCGCCTCTTCTCGCTCCTCGTGCCATCGCCTCGCGAATAGCTCTAATGCCGCAGACGCTTCCCATACCGAAAATGACGGTGCGCG
>JAZSIJ010000121.1:0-18942 GCA_045533755.1 Eubacteriales bacterium
ACGCGAGGTACGTCTGGCAATTATAATTCTTGTCGCGCTTATAATCACCGTCGGGGTAAGCACGGCAATTTCCCAAAGCGTGACGGGTGAGTTGATAGAGAGCGCAGAGGCGCTTTATACGGATGAAGGCTGCATACGCTCGGAGGAGGACGCGACTGCAATTTACGATAAGTTTGAGGAGTGGAGATTCTTTTTCAGCATCACGATAAGCCACGACGATATCGGGACGGCGGAAAGCGAGCTTTTGGAGCTTGTCGAGGCTGTTAAAGCGAACGACGCCACCGCCGCCGCAATAGCAAAAAGCCGCCTCATAGGCGCATTAAAGCAACTGAAGCGGCTATCCGGAATAGGTCCTGACAGTGTTATTTAAACTCCTGCATATCAGCAGTGTATGCCTTCTCTCTCAAAATAGAATAATACTCGTTCGTCAGGCAGGGGTCGGAGAGAATGGCGAGCCGCCTCTGCAAATACTTGACTACGTATTCGGGGTTCAAAAACTCCGATGGGTCTGCCGAAAGAAGACAAACTATGCGAATTTCCTCCCCGTCGAAAAAGGCGTCGGCGCATTTTATGAGCGGGCGTATATTTACCTCTTTTATTCCGCTTTTTGTTTTCTTCTCTACTTCCACGCTATCGGCAGATAAAGCCTCGTTTATTCGTTCGCAAAGCTCTTCCGATGCACCTGCCGTTTTAATCGAAAGGGTGTAGGAGAGCCATTTCAGCTCGGTAAAGGGGCGCTCGGGGTAATAAGCCTCGAAAACCTGCATCTCGTCGGTCATATTCTCGTTCATAAGACGGACGGCTTCGCTCTCGTCCACGCGCTCCGAAAGCTTTAGGTCGAGAAACTCGCAAAGGCTCTCAGTACCTATTGAAAGCGGTGCCGCAAAGACCATTTTGGGCTTTGGATTAAAGCCCTCGGTATATTTCAACGGTAGTCCCGACCGCACGACTATTTTATGCATAGTACGTACGAGGTCGAGATGGGATATATACTGAAGACTGCCCACTTTTTTAAACTTGAAGCGAATTGTATAGCTTGAATTTACCTGCACCATTTATTCTTACCTCCAAGCCTATTTGCTCCGCAGCCATTACACTTCTCGGCGCAGGAGGGGGTGGTTTTCTCGGAATAGGCGTTTTTGCGTTCACGAAGCAGATATTCCTTGGTGACGCCGATGTCTATCATATCCCAGGGGAGAATTTCCCCCTCGCCAAAGCCCCGTGTGGTATAGAAGTCGGGGTCAACTCCTGCAAGCTCAAAGGCGGATATCCACCTGTCGTAATCAAAATATTCGTCCCACGCTTCGAGATTTGCGCCAAGCTCGACCGCCTTGGCGATTGCTTTCGCAACGCGACGGTCGCCTCGCGCCAGAACCGCCTCGATGCGCGACACTCTTGCATCGTGGTAGGTGTAGCGTATCTTTTTATCGGTGATGCACTCAGCAAGATGACGCTGCTTTTCGATAAGAGCCTCGTAGGAGTCCTGCTTTTCCCACTGGAATGGAGTAAATGGCTTCGGAACGAAGCAAGCAACGCTGATAGTAACTCCAACGCCGCGAGGGCGCTCGGGCTTCGGGAGCTTGTAGTATTCCAAAACTACCTTTTGTGCGAGGTCGGCAATTCCCTCAATGTCATCGAGTGTTTCGGTGGGAAGACCGTTCATAAAGTAGAGCTTTACGTTATTTTTACCACCTCGGAAGGCTATGCCAACCGAGCGCATAAGATCCTCCTCGGTGACGTTCTTATTGATAACATCGCGAAGCCTTTGCGTTCCTGCCTCGGGAGCAAAGGTAAGACCTCCCGTTCTTACCGAAGAAACGCGCTTCATAAGCTCATCGGAGAAGCTATCCACTCTGAGCGAGGGGAGCGAGAGGCTGACGTGCGCGTCGTCGGTCCATTCGAGCAGGTCATTTGTAAGCTTTGGAAGCTCGGAATAGTCGCTGATGGAAAGAGATATGAGCGATATTTCGTCGTATCCCGTGTTTTCATACAAGCATTTTGCGAGCTTGCAAAGGGTTTCCGGAGTTTTTTCTCTTATCGGGCGGTAAACCATTCCCGCCTGACAGAAGCGACAGCCGCGTATGCAGCCGCGATAGACTTCAAGAACTATTCTGTCGTGCACCGTTTCTATGTACGGCATAACCGGCTTTTCGGGATAGGGTGCTGTGTCAAGGTCGGCAACGATGCGCTTCTTTATCGTTTTCGGCACATCGGGATATTTCGGCTCGAAGGAAGCGATAGTACCGTCCGAATTATAGCTGACGTCATAAAGCGACGGAATATACACGCCTTCAATATGCGATGCCGCGCGCAAGAAGCATTCGCGCGTATAGCTGCCGTTTTCTTTCATTTCAACGTAAAGGCGGGATATTTCAACAAGAGCCTCCTCGCCCTCTCCGACGTTGATAAGGTCAAAGAAATCGGCAACAGGCTCGGGATTGTAGACGCAAGGTCCACCGGCAATAATTATGGGGCACTCCTCGTCTCTGTCCTTCGAAAGAAGCGGGAAGCCTCCAAGCTTAATCATATTGAGAGCTGCGGTATAGCAAAGCTCGTACTGAAGAGAAAAGGCAACCAAGTCAAATTCCGAGAGAGCGTCACCGCTCTCAAGCGCGGAAAGCGGAATACCGTACTGCTCCATTTTCTCCTGCATATCAGGCCAGGGAGCATAGGCGCGCTCGCACCAAACGCGAGGCTCTCGGTTGAGCGCCTCGTACAAAATCCGAACACCGAGATTTGACATGCCTATCTCGTAGGTATCGGGAAAGCAGAAGGCAAAGCGACAGGCTACCGCCGCCTTGTCCTTCATTATTCTGTTATATTCTCCGCCTATGTATCTGCCGGGCTTCGACACCGACTTCAAGACCGAGGATATATTCTTATTCATCATCTTCTTCATTTTCCTTTTTTCTGACTGCGAAGACATTGCGGCTGAAGATATAAAGCGCTACGCACCATATAGCCTGCCAGCCGAAGAACAGAAGCGAGCTTACGCCAAGAGAGCCGACTGCTGCAAGCACCGCCGACAAAACCGTACCCGTGCCAACCGCTATAAGCTCTGCAATGGAAAGCTTCTTCTCAAATCTTGTGTACTTTTTCGTCAAAAGAACGACGTTAATAGCGTCAATCTTGTCGCCGGAGGTGACCACTCCCGCGCTTATACGGCGGTATATTTTGTCCTCACCGATTCTGACGGTGTTTTTCTTCATGACTCTGATACAGTCGTCTCCGCCCGTAAGCGTTTTCATAAGCTCTCCCGTTATGTTAGGGTCGCGCGTGTATACGAGAGGAACTATCTTCTCCGCCTTCAGCGAAGGAAGTATCATGGTAAACTCCTCCGAGAATGAATAGCGTATATGGAACTGTACGTAAACGACACCGTCCTCTGCTCCGTACATTATTTTCGTAGAATCGGCAATGCCGACGCGAGCAGACGCCGCGCTGCTTGGAAGCTGTATACCGTGACGGAGCATATACTCCGCGGTTCCCGCGCAAACGAGCCGTCCGTCAACCTTGCCGGATATACCGTCCGCTTCAATAACGGGAGAGGTGGCAGGCGGGCATCTTTTGTCCAGAGAATTTGCAAAAATGACGTCAAGCGGTCCGCCAACATTAGCAAACACAGCCGACATCTGTCTCATCGCCTTCATCATGTTGTCTACGTCGCCGTAGTGTATTATGCGCTTGAGATTGACGTCATCTACACCAAATATATCGGTATCCTCAAAAGCCATAACGTCAACGCCCGAATAATCGTATATAGAGCTCTCGCCTATTATCGCGCTCTCCTCGCATTCGCACTCGAGAGCCGAATGATAAAACGGAAGCTTGTGAAGAAGAAGCGATACCGCAGGCGTCGTGAACAGTGCTATTGCCGCAAAGGTTATCGCGGCATCGAGCCAACCGTTTCCTACGAAGAAAGCAATAATACCTCCGGTAAGCGAAGCCAAAAGAGCCGTCGCAAGCGTAATTATCACATTGCGCGAATTCTCCACCGTGCCCGAAGAGCGCTTGAAGAAGTCGGAAACGAAGGTGGTTTTGAAAATTCTCGCGGTTTTGGACTTATATTCATCGACCGCTCCGTCAAGCGCTATGTTTTCGCGCTCAAGGGTACGGGTCATTTTTTTATCCAAAATTCTCTTCTCTCCGGCTGCCGAAGCACGCTTGAAAGCAACAAAATCAGCACTGCGCTTGAAGCAAGAGGCGAGAATAGCGGCAAGTCCCTGTATAGCAAAGAGAGCACTAAAAAGCGGATACTCGAAAAGCGGAGCTTCAAGGGCTACGACAAGAGTGTATACAAAGAGAATAATGATAGAAAACAGCGGTGTGATTTCGGGTAAAACTATTCCCCGAACCAAGTGCTTAACACCCCTACATATCTCGGGAAGCGCCAGCACGAATATACATAAAGCAAAATGGAAATCGGCAATAGCCATAGCCCCCGGCATAGTTTCTATACGAAGGAGCTTTTCAAGGTCGGTATACTTAACCGCATTTTCGAAAAGAAGCATAGCGGCGGTAATTACAAGTGCCGCTATAAAGCGAATCTTTACCGACATTATGGAATCAAGGAACTTATCCTTGAAAACGTCGCGCTGCATGTGAGCAGTATATTCGGTTATTCTTCCCTTCTTGTTTACTGCGGCTACGTCATCTGCTCCGTCAGGAGCTTCTGCAGGCTTATCACGCCCGGCAGTCGCTGCCGCGGCATAATCAACGACCTGAACGCCTCTGTCACCCTCGGGGTCGGGAAGATTATATTGCTTTTTATCCTTCTTAACCTCGTCCTTGGGGTCTGCCTCTTTTGGCTCTTGAGCTTCTACCGTCTCCTCGACCTCAGCGGTGCTCTGTTTACGGCAGACGAGACTCACTATTTCCTCTCTCTCGTCGTCAACGGTTCTCTCACGGACGAGAGGAGCTTCTGTCTCTTCCCTCTCGGAGAATTTATAGATGCTGAAGCTCCGCTCCGCTTCTTCCGCCTTTTGCGAAAGATTAACCACTACGGCGTCGGGAACGGTTATTTCTTCAAAATCTACTGTGGGGTCTATATCTGATTTTTGAGAACTAGGCAAGGCGGGCTCCTCATTAACTGCGAGACGCTCAATTTTCTCAGGGCGCGGTCTTGGGTCGTCATTCATTCTGTACGTATCGCTCACCTCGGTGAATCTCGGCACATAGGTTGTCCACACCTTAGTCGACTCATCGGCAATTGCGCGCTCCTCAGCCTCGGCATCAAAAGCCTCAGGGATAGTAAACTCCTCCCTCAATGGCTCGCCCATCGAGCCTGCGGGCTTGCTGTACCCTTGCCCAACCGAAGAGTCCTGCTGCTCACCTACGGATTCGGTGCTTATCTTGGTGTCAGCTTCGAAAATGATTCCGTCACGCGAAGGCTCTTCTTCCTCAAACACAAGTCCGCTTTTCTTGCTCTCGAAGGTAAATTCGAGCTTACCGTCACGAACAGCCTCGGACACACGTATTTCGCCGTCAGACGACCGTCCGTCTAAAACGCTCTTTGCGTTTTCATTGTTCTCGGTGTTTTTATTTTCCAAGGTCTTACCCCTCCCTTTGATTTCTCTGTCTTGCGGCTTCCGACAAAATAACCGCCGCAGCGCAGGAGACGTTGAGCGAATCTATCCTTCCGTAAAGCGGTATTGAAACCACAAAATCACATTTTTCCTTTACAAGACGCGATATTCCCGCGCCCTCGTTTCCAAGCACCACCGCAACAGCGCCCTTCATATCAGTATCGTAATAGGCGGTGTCTCCCATATCGGCAGCGTAGGTCCAAACACCGCGCTCCTTGAGCTCGTCCAGCGTTTGTGCAATGTTGGTAACTCTCGCAACCTTCATATGCATAAGCGCTCCCGCGGACGCCTTACCTACCGTGCCCGTGAGACCTGCCGCACGGCGCTTTGGAATTATGACTCCGTGAGCGCCCGAGCACTCAGCGCTTCGAATAATAGCTCCGAGGTTGTGTGGGTCCTCTATTCCGTCACAGACGACTATAAACGGTGCCTCGCCGCGCTCCTCAGCACAGGCAAAAATTTCATCCACTGTAGCGTAATCAGCCTCTGAGGGAATAGCTGCTATCCCCTGGTGCTTTGCTCCGCCCGTCATAGCATCGAGCCGTTGCTTTGTAACCTCGGATATCTGTATTCTGCGCTCGGATGCCTGTCCGATAAGGAGATTCACCGAGCCCTCGCGCTCGCCTGTCTGTATGTATATCTTCTCTATATCTCTGCCGCTTGCAAGCAACTCCTTTACCGCATTTCTGCCGCTAATAAGCGTAGGTGGGGACTGTGTGCCGTCGGTAAATTCCGCGCGTACTCTGTCATTCCCCGACTTTTCTCTTCGCTTTTCGTATCTTTTATTCTGCATAAGCCGCCTCGCTTTTATGATCTTATTTTTTATTATAACATATATTTTAGGTTTTGTACAGTATAAATTTGTTTTTATATAGATTTTACTAAAATATTCGCAAATCTATTGACAAGCATCTACATTTTGTGCTACAATGGTTCATACTTTTTTTACAGAAAGGAAACAGTTATGACACTCGCAAACGGTGAACAAATCATCAAGGACTGGGAATACGCCACCCAGAAAGGCTCAACAGGAAAACTCAAGAAATCCCTCATCATAACAAACAAGAGAATCGTTCACGAGATGCATTCTCACATTGCAAGATCTCACCAGGAAATTCCTCTCAACTCGGTTAAATCTATTTCTATGAGTTCGGTCAGAAAAACTCCAATCGGAGCTATCCTTGCTATTATCTTCGGCATAATAGTTGCTGCCGCCGGACTCTATCTCGGTCTTTTCTCCGGTGAAGGTGCTTCCGTAACAACAATGCTTCCTATTCTTTTAGTCGGCATTCTGTTTATAGTTATCGGCGTTCTCGGTCTCGGTCACGGTGCATTTACCCTTGAGATAACCACCAGCGGTCTTGAGGGCTCCTCACTCTACATAGGCTCCTCCAACATCGTTACCAAAAGAAGAAAGAAGGAGAAGAAGGTAAAAATCAAGATCGACCTCAAGGTCGTCGATGATATAATGGACACCCTCGGTGCAATTCTTCTCGACAATGTAAAGTAATAGAGATTACAAAAAGCGTCCGGAATTAGCGTGATACTCTTAACGGAGTATCACGCTAAGTTATGATTGCCCTTATGGGCAAGTTATGAGTTATGATATGCTTCGCATAGTTATGATTGGCTTCGCCAAGTTTTAGATTACAAGGGCAATCAAATCATAACGCTTGCGTGCAAGCTTATAACGGCGAGCATAGCGAGCCTCATAACTCTAAACTAAAAGCCAACAGAAAAAGAGCAGACACATAAGGTTTTTACGCCTTGCGTGTTTGCTCTTTCTGTTTGTATAGGGGTTTGGGCTTAGCCCATTTTGCATTTGACTAGTCAAATGCGGTGCTCGCACTTAGCGGCAGTTTTCAAATTCTCCGATAAGAACATCACACATTCAGACGCTTTTTGTTTTAGGTGCTATGCATTGCTTTGTAAAAATAAAGAGCCGCTCTTCTAAGCGGCTCTTTATTTCTTCGCTTAAGAGAATCAGCCTTCTGCTCTCTTCGCTGCAAAGCACTCGCTGCAGTATACAGCCTTGCCTTCGGTGGGCTTGAAGGGAACCTGGCAGTCCTTACCGCACTCTACGCAAACAGCGGGGAACATTTCCCTCTCTGCTCTCTGCGCGTTCTTCTTTGCGACACGACATTCCTTGCATCTGGAGGGCTTGTTCTCAAAGCCTCTAGCTGCATAGAACTCCTGCTCACCCGCGGTGAACACGAACTCGTTGCCACAATCCTTACACTTCAATGTCTCGTCCTGGTACATGCGTTTCTTTCCTCACTTAAATAGGTTATAATATTTGCCCACTGACGGATTCCAACCGACGCCTTTGTAAACAACGCTCTCCCTTAAGCTATCTGGGCATATGAACTAATTTAGACCCCCGCGCTCTCCAAATTCGCGCGAAAGCTTTGCGGCGATGCGGTTCTTTGCATTATCAACCGACTTCGCACTTTTTGACAGACTTGCCGCAATATCTGCCGTAGTATATCCCCGAATACCGAGAATACATACCTTATACTCGAAATCCGAAAGAACCGACCTGACGAACTTACCGATAGCCTCAAGCTCCTCGCGTCGCTCAAGTCTCGTGGCTATATCGTCAACGACGGCTATCTTATCCACCTCTAACTCATCCGAAATAACGCTGTGCGTTTTCTCCTTGCGAAGTATATCACAAAGGTGATTGTAGATACATCTGCCGGCGTACGTGCCGAAGGATGCTCCGTGACACTCGTCGTAGGTGGTAACAGCCTTCAGAAGCGCAAAGCAGGCCTCCGAGCGCACCTTATCAAAATCCAAAGAAAGCTTGCTGGCCGTGCTCGCCATAAGCGGAGTGTAGCTCTCGACTATTTTGTCAAAAACCTCGTTGCTCCCCGTCGCCCTGAACTTTACTATCAAGGAGAGGATATTATCATCTCTGACATTATCCATTGTTTTCCACCTTTTTATATTATAACTTTATTTTTATTCTTTGTCAAGCATTTTGTTAAAATTTTTTTAATTTTTTTCGAATTTTATACAATTTTTTGGTTTTTTACCCGCGAAAATTTGTAAAATCAAACGAATTTAACAGCTTTATGACAAAAATTCCATTCTTCCGGTTGCAGAAAACAGCATTCCTCGATACACAGCATCGTAATGCGTATCGTAATTATTCTTGATAGTCTCAGCTTCGGCTCTGGATGAAACCGTGAGTGTAGTGTTAAGAATTTCGCCATATCTGTCGGTAGCAATCATCGTAACCGCATAGCGCTTCCCCTCGGTTTCGGTAATATAGCTCTTTATTGATGCGTCACGAGCCGACAGCGAGATGTATCTTATGGCACTTCTGATACTCTTTTCCCTGAAGCCCTCGTCAAGACTGTCATAAAGCTCTGCTGAAACCGAGTGGCCCAGATCCGAAATCATGTAATATTTTTCACCGTCTACCTCGTCAAAATAAAGATGCCCTTTATCAACCAGCTCCGAAAGGCACTGGTCGTAATCGAGCGTTATTTCGCGAGTATTCTCCGAAACTATGTCAATAAGCGAGGTGTGGTCAATGGGGTTGCCTATTCTGTCCAAGAGAAAGAGCAAGAAAATCTTTATATCGGTTATCGTATCAAGTCCGAATGAATTTCTTTTTTTCACAATTTTGCTCCTGATTTTCCTTAATTTCAAAACCCGCGAGTGAGTACACGCCTCGCTCGCGGGATACCGTTATTCTTAGTCCTCGAGATATTCCTTGTAATTTGCGAGTGACATTTTATCAAGCACGAAATTACCGAATGCATCGGTAGTTACGCCCGAAATATCAGCGCTCGAGAAGCTGAAGTTCTGATTGAACACTATGGGAGCTATGGGTGCGGAATCAACGAGAAGCTCCTCTGCCGAGCGAAGCGCCTCGTTACGAGCCTCAGCGTCGGTTGCCTTATACGCAGCGTTAATAAGTGAGTCATACTGCATATCAGTCCAGCCGCTGATATTAGTGCGGGACTCGCCTGTTACAAAGTTCTTGCCCATTCCGGAGAATGCAGTCGAGAAGGCCGAAAGCGTAACGAAGGGATCGGTGGAATAAAGCTGCCAATCGAGAGCTATAACGTCGTAATCAGCCGCACCTACTGCTATCTCGCTGAGAAGGACCTGGAGAGCTGAGTCGAAGAAGTCGTTTCCGCTGACGGTGGAATCAATCTTACCAAGCTTCTCAATATTAACGGTGAATCCGGCGTCAAGTGCCTCCCACGACGCCTTGACGAGCTCTGCTATGGCAACGCTCTCGGGATCGTCGTTAACGGTAAGTGTGAACTCCTTTGATACACCCGAGAGATCAACACCCGCAAGAAGTGCGTTAGCAACGTTTCTCGTTGCGTCGGTGGAGATGAGTGCCTCTCCGCCGAAGGTGTCTATCATATCCGGAATAAATCCGTTGGCTGCCTTGCCAAAGGTGATAGCCTCTATAATCGCGTTTCTGTCAATAGCGGCTGAAAGCGCCTTTCTGACCTCCTTTATGGCAAAGAGAGGATTTTTTGTGTTGAAAACGTAAGAATAAACCGAAAGGTCGTCGGAAACGGTAGCCTTATCGGCATTCGCCTTTCTGTCTGCCAGCGATGCATCGGTCATATAGAAGACCGTCTTGCTCTCTATATCCGAATAGCTGAGCGCAACCTCATTGCCGTCAACGTTAAACGTCGAGTTAAGATGGTGAGGCGTGACGAACTTCGTATATTTTTCCGAGGTCATCTTCTGATGATAGCCCTCGTTTCTCGAAACTGTCAGACTTCCCTCCTCATAATCAAGAAGAGAGAGTTTGAACGGGCCGTTGAATACCGCAATGCCGGTGCTCTTAGACCAATATGTAGGAGCTGAGGTAACGATGTCCTCGCGGAGAGGAGCGGTTGCAATCGACGCGAGATTCTTAAGAAGTCTGTCGGTGTCTGCGCCGTCACGGTATTTTATGGTTATCTCATAAATGTCGGTCTGACGGGCTCCGAAATCGTAAATGGACGCCTCGCCGTTCTTGATAGCGAGAGCATTATCTATATCGAAGAAGAGCGCTGCCGCGGGATTCGCGTTGTTGGGCTCAAGAATAAGCTTAGTCCAAGCATAGATATAATCATCTGCCACGACGCGCTTACCGTCGCTCCAATAGCTCTCTTTAAGCTCTATGACTATCTCGCCTTTTTTCTTATCGATGCTATACTTCTTTGCAGCAGAGCACTCCAGCTTTCCCTTAGCGTTAACACTGAAAAGCGGCTCGTAAAGAAGGCTCATGAGAGCCTCGGCGTTACTGTCAGCATAGTACTCGGTGGGGTCGAAATCGTAAATTTCCTCACCAAGATAAACGCTTATTTCAGCGCCCTCGTCATCAGGCGAACCGCAACTGACAAGAACAGACGACACACCAACAAGCATAACGACTGTCAAAAGCAATGTAACTATTTTTTTCATTTTTTACCTCCGGGGAGTTGCGAAAAATATTTTTATTCCAATATATTTTAACATAAACCGCGCATTTTTGCAATGTATATTTTTCTTAAACAAAATTTTCGTTTATTTGCACAAATATATCGCCTGATAATTGTGAATTGTGACAATTTTGATGAAGAATAAGGAAGATTTATACTGTCAAAAATTAGGGCAGATTGTTTTGGGAGATAGATTATGTACGAATATTTTTGCGATAGGGGTGCTCCTGAGAGCGACCTCGCGTGCGAAAGAAGAAAAGCCGACGTTTCGAGCGAGGGGGTGGAATACTCCAAGCATTTTTCTGTCGGGGGAATTTGGGAGCGAATAAAAATAACGAGTGAGGAGGGCGCAAGGAGCATCGGACGTCCTATGGGAAATTACGATACTCTCTCGGTTGACCGAATGGATTTACTCGACTCCGAAACTATAGCCGATGCCGCGGACGAGGTGGCAAAGGAGCTGTGCTTGCTTTTAGAAGAGCTACGGGTAGAGCCGAAGCGTCTGCTCATAGTGGGACTTGGAAACAGCGAGCTGACGCCCGACGCAATAGGGCCAAGGTGTGCCGAGCTCGTGTGCGCCACTATGCACATAAAAAAACACGACGCGGCAATGTTTCGCTCGTTAGAGTGTGCCGAAATTGCGGTAATGAAGCCGGGGGTCACCTCTGAGAGCGGTCTTGATGCGGCTTCCTGCGTGCGTAGTACCTGTGAGCTTATAAAGCCGAATGCTCTTTTAGCAATTGACGCTCTGGCTTCAAGCTCGGCACAGCGACTTGGCAGGACGATACAGTTTTCAAACACCGGAATTTTTCCCGGCTCGGGTATAGGAAATCCGAGGGGTGCGATAACGAAAGAAACTGTAGGAGCTCCCGTAATTGCAATAGGGGTTCCTACAGTTATAGACGCCCGAATACTTTCGGGCAATAATGATTTGCTCGGCGGTGAAGTGATGTTCGTATCTCCAAAGGAGATAAACGGCATAGTAAAGGCTGCTGCCAGAATAGTCGCCGACGGGATAAATCAAGCCTTCGGTATAAGCTTTTAATAGACGAAATCGAATTCAAAATCGTATATGCTGACGGTGTCGCCCTCCTTAACCCCTGCCTCGCGGAGCTTGTCTATTACTCCGTTTTTAACCAAAACGCGCTGGAAGAAATTAAGCGATTCGTAATCGTTAAAGTTAATCTGCCCCATAAAGTTGAAGAGCCATTGACCTTCGACGATATATTTTTCGTTCTCGCGGCGAACGGTTGTTTCGGTAGCACCGCCCGCCGAGGCGATTGCCTCGTCCTCGGGAGAATATTCGGTCTCGTAAACTGTGAGCGGGGGAAGCTCGCGGAGTCTCTCTGCCGCAATTCTTACAAGCTCGGAAAGCCCCTCACCGGTAACAGCGGAAACCCACACTACTTCTCTTCCAAGCTCTGTCGCGCGCGCCTTGAAGCGCTTCACCTCATCGGAGTCCATATCGGCGCTGTCGCACTTATTTGCCACAATTATCTGAGTACGCGAGGAAAGCTCCTCGGAATAGCGCTGAAGCTCGGTATCTATCTTGTCAATATCGTCTGCGGGCTCTCTTCCGTCGGTACCGGCAACGTCAACAACGTGCAAAAGAAGCCTGCATCTGTCAACGTGACGGAGAAAGGCGTGTCCAAGACCGAGCCCGTCCGACGCGCCCTCTATAAGACCGGGAATATCGGCAGCGAGGAAGCCGTGTCCCTCACCCGTCGAAACAACGCCGAGATTCGGGGACAGTGTTGTAAAGTGATAGTTTGCTATCTTCGGCTTTGCCGAGGAAATTCTCGAGAGTATAGAGGATTTTCCGACGTTCGGGAAGCCTATAAGTCCGACCTCCGCGAGCATCTTCAATTCAAGCAGAACCTCGCGCTCCTCGCCCTTTGTTCCGCTTTTGGCAAATTTAGGTATCTGACGTGTGGGCGTCGCAAAATGTCGGTTGCCCCAGCCGCCTCTGCCGCCCTTGCAGAGAACGTACTCCCTCGCGTTTGCCATATCAAATATTATTTTGCCGCTGTCGGCGTCGCGTATGAGCGTACCCTCGGGAACGTTTATTATGACGTCCTCGCCGCTTTTGCCGTGCTTTTTTCCGCCCATTCCGTTAGCGCCGTTTTCGGCAACGAATTTTCTCTTATATCTGAAGGCGAGAAGCGTGTTCGAGCCCTCATCCACACGGAAGACGATATTACCGCCACGTCCGCCGTCTCCGCCGTCAGGACCGCCTGCCGAGACGTATTTTTCTCTGTGGAAGGTAACGGCTCCGTTTCCGCCGTCGCCCGCCTTAACGTAAATTTTTATGTTATCTACAAACATTTTCGTTCTCCTTAATGTTAAAGGATTTATACCCCGGTATCACCGTCGCCGCGCTGACGTATAACCAGCCTTATCGGCGTGCCGTTAAATCCAAAGGTATCGCGCAAACAGTTTTCAAGATAGCGTCTGTACGAGAAGTGGAAAAGCTCCTCCGAGTTACAGAAGATAACGAAGGTTGGCGGTGCTACCGAGGTCTGCGTCATATAGTATATCTTCAGGCGCTTTCCCTTATCCGAGGGAGGCTGAACTCTCGTCATAGCGTCGTTAAGAAGGTCGTTGAGCATACCCGTAGTAATTCTCTTGTGCGCCTCGTTATATACGTTCACTATAAGCTCGTAGATGTTGGCAACCCTTTGTCCCGTAAGCGCAGATACATAAATTATGGGCGCGTAAGGCATATATGCAAGAGCTGTCCTCACCTCGTTATTGTAGGTGTTAACAGTGGAGTTATCCTTCTCTATACTATCCCACTTGTTGATGACTATGATACACGCCTTGCCCGCCTCGTGAGCAATTCCTGCGATTTTCTCGTCCTGCTCGGTCACGCCGTCCTTGGCGTCTATCATAATGAGGCAAACGTCGGCGCGCTCAACCGCCATATTTGCTCTGAGAACGCTGTACTTCTCTATTTTGTCCTCAACCTTAGATTTTCTTCTTATACCTGCGGTGTCAATGAAATTAAATACTCCGTGCGAGTTTTCCACTCTTGTGTCGGTTGCATCTCTCGTAGTGCCGGCAATGTCGGAAACTATAACGCGCTCCTCACCGCACATACGGTTAACTATCGAGGACTTGCCCGCGTTGGGCTTTCCTATAACGGCGACGTTGATAACACCCTCGTCATCGCCGTCCTCCTCGTCGAAGGTGCATTCCTCAATTACGGCGTCGAGAAGGTCACCCGAGCCCGTTCCGTGAAGCGAGGATATTGCAATAGGGTCGCGCTCAAATCCGAGCTCGTAAAACTCGTAAAACTCGTAAGGAAGGTCACCGACCTTATCAACCTTGTTGACACCGACGACTATCGGCTTACCCGACTTTTTCAGCATTACCGCAATATCTCTGTCATCTGCAAGGAGTCCTGCGTGAACGTCGCAAAGGAAGATTATAACGTCGGCAGAAGCCACGGCAATTTCTGCCTGAAGGCGCATCTGCTTTAATATAGTGTCGTCACTCTTAGGCTCAATACCGCCGGTATCGATAAGAATGAACCTGCGGTCATTCCACTCCGCCTCAGCGTATATTCTGTCGCGCGTTACGCCGGGGGTGTCCTCGACTATCGAACGGCGCTCACCTATAAGCTTATTGAAGAGTGTACTTTTACCTACGTTGGGTCTGCCAACGATAGCAACAATAGGTTTTGACATATTATCCTCCTAATCCTCAAGAAGTGTCAGAGCAAGCTCGTAGCCGTCGTTAGTTACGGGAACGACCTCTGCCCCGAGCTTATCCGAAAGCTCGGATACCGTCATTCCGCAAAGAAAGGTGTCTTCACCTGCGCGAAGCGCGTTACGCGGTACGTAAAGCAGGTCTCCGAGGTCCTCTCCCCGAAGCTGCTCGTAAATGTCGCGTCCGGTGAGAAGTCCAGCAACGGTTATAGCTTCTCCAAAGAATTTGTTTTCGATTTTGTAAACTTTAATTGACATTCCTGCGCGTTTTTTCTCTACACGGGTAGCCATATCCGCAATCATCGGGTAGGCGGCGACGCCGGTTGCAACCGATACCGTGCGAGGCATGTCCGAAGCCCCGGTGTCCTCAAATCCCGCCTCGAAATCCTCACTAAATGAGCGGAGCATGCCTACTCCGTTCTCAATCTGAGGATAGCCCTCGTAATACTCGGCGTCGGGAATAGGTCGCCCTGCCTTAAGATAAAGCTCGTCTGCCGCAAAGAACATTCGCGAGCCTGTTTTACGTTTTTGTTCTTCTGCAAAGCTCTCAACCGTGTCTATAATTTCACCCGCCTCCTCGCGCGTGAAGTCCGAGAGCGGATAGAGCCCGTCGCGATGCTTTGTCAGTCCCGCCGGCACTATTGACACGCTTCCCATTCTCTCCGAGTACACCGAGAGGTCGCGCATAGTGCGGATAAGCTCCTCGCCGTCGTTAATTCCGCGGCAAAGCACTATCTGACCGCACATCGATATTCCTGCGTCGTAAAAGCGCTGTAAATACTTTAACACCTCGCCTGCGCGCTTATTCTTCATCATTTTAACGCGGAGCTCGGGATTTGTCGTGTGTATCGAAATGTTTATAGGCGAAAAGCGCATTTTCACTATTCTGTCGACATCCTTGTCGGTAAGATTAGTAAGCGTGATGTAATTTCCGTGCAAAAACGAAAGGCGCGAGTCGTCGTCCTTGAAGTAAATCGACTCCCTCATCCCCTTTGGATTCTGGTCGATAAAGCAGAAAATACAGCCGTTTTTGCAGGTTCTTTTCTTATCCATAAGAGGAGTTTCAAAGCCAAGACCTATATCCGAATATTCGCCCTTGATTATGCTCGCGGTGCGCTTATCTCCGTCACGGAGATAGGATATTTCAATTTTTCGCTCGGCAAGATAAAAGCGGTAATCCAGCACGTCGTTTATCTCGTTGCCGTTTATGCTGACGAGTATATCTCCCGCACAAAGTCCGGCTCTTTCGGCGTGTGACCTATGCTCTACTTCAGTTATTTTTACCATACACAGCTCACTTTCTGCCCGATGAGAGCTTTCGTCTGTTTATGTCGGCGAGAACCGACTCGTATGTTATGCCGTGCTCGGCTATATAGTCAAGCGCCTCGGACGAGCCCGCAGCCCCTGCAAGAAGCATAAGACGCGCCGTGCGCTCTCTGTCAAAGTCTGTGCCAAGCCCGTCGGCGTAGCATTTCGCATAGAGATATTTCCCCTTTGCCGAAAGCTCCTCAACGTAGGTCGAGTCATGCCTTGCCGCCGTCTGAAACCAGAGAAAAGCCGAGCGGGCGTCCTGCTTTATCGCCGAATATCTCGCCGCCTCCTCCTCTTCGTCAAAAAATGACTCTCCGTCAAGAAGTCTGTCATACCGACGGTAAACCGGCTTATGCGCGGGTATCGTTTCAATCTCTATTACGTCGGGCTCGAACATACAGCCCGAGGTGTACGCCATACCGAGATAAAGCTGTGCCTCAATGCACCCAAGATTTGCCGAGTCCTTCATATACTCGTACGCCTTGACGAAATTTTTAGCCCGTCCGACGCCGTGAAGATATATCATAGCAAGGTTATACGCCGCCTCTCCTCCCTCGAGATTTCTGGCGTAGGCGTAAAAGCTCTTTGCCTCCGAGACGTCGCGCTCAACACCGAGTCCGTGCATAAGGCAATAGGCGTATGACTGCGAGGCGTAGGCATCGCCGCCGCGCGCCCCCTCGTGATAAAGTCGGGCGGCAAGCTCGTATTCTTCTCTTATAAAAGCGGCGTCGGCTTCTGCCTTGTCAAACACGGCTTGTCCCTCCCTTTTGCTTAAAACGAGCCGCGCGTGAGGCGCGGCTCATAAAATTACTTGTTAACGGTGAATTTCGTTCCCTCTCTGGTATCAATGAGGGTTATTCCCCTTTCGATAAGCTCGGACTTAATTCTGTCAGCCTCTGCGTAGTTCTTCTCGGACTTTGCCAGACGTCTTGCCTCAATCATCTTGTTGATATAGACGAGCATTTCGGGAGAAACGTCGGGGATATCCTCGCTCTTTTCTTCCTTTTTAGCCTCGAGCGCACGCTCTCTCGCCTCCATAAGACCGATGCCGAGTACCTTGTCAAAGTCGGCAACTAGCGCAAGCTTGGTTTTTCCGCTCGTCTTCAGCTTGAATACGTCGTAAAGTGCGGTAACCGCAAGCGAGGTGTTGAGGTCGTTATCAAGCGCATCGGTGAATTTCTTCTTGCCCTCTGCGAATGCCGCCCCGTCAAGCTCGCCCTCGTCCGAAATAGTAGCGAGCCTTGCCACGAGTTTTTCGTACGCCGTCTTCGCGTTGTCGAGGTTCTCCCAGGAGAACACGAGGTTCTTTCTGTAATGCGACTGTAGGCAGAAGTATCTGTATACAAGCGGGTCGTATCCGCGCTCCTCAAGAAGCGACACGGTAAGGAACTCGCCCTTGGACTTCGACATCTTGCCCGAGTTAGTGTTCAGGTGATGGACGTGGAACCAATAGTTGCACCACTCGTGACCGAAGGTGGACTCGCTCTGCGCTATCTCGTTTGTATGGTGCGGGAAAGCGTTATCTATGCCACCGCAGTGAATGTCAAGATACTCGCCGAGATGCTTTCTCGCGATGCATGAGCACTCAATGTGCCAGCCGGGGTAGCCAAGGCCGAAGGGGGAATCCCACTTAAGCTCCTGGTCGTCAAACTTCGACTTTGTAAACCAGAGAACGAAGTCGGTCTTGTTGCGCTTGTTCGAGTCCTCCTCAACGCTGTCGCGCACACCGACGGCGAGATCCTCCTCCTTGAAATCGTTGAAAACGTAATACTTATCCAGCTTCGAGGTATCGAAGTAGATGTTTCCGCCCGCCTCGTAGGCGTATCCCTTCTCAAGCAGGGTTTCTATCATTGAAATGAACTCGGGAACGCAAGCCGTCGCAGGCTCAACGACGTCGGGACGCTTGATGTTGAGCTTTTCGCAGTCGGCAAAAAAGGCGTTCGTATAGAATTCAGCTATCTGCAAAACCGTCTTATGCTCGCGCTTTGCTCCCTTGAGCATTTTGTCCTCGCCTGTATCTCCGTCGCTCGTGAGATGTCCGACGTCGGTGATGTTCATAACACGCTTAACGTCGTATCCCAAAAATCTGAAATACTTTTCAAGCACATCCTCCATAATGTAGGTGCGGAGATTTCCTATATGTGCAAAATGATAGACCGTAGGGCCGCAGGTGTATATACTAACCTTTCCCTCCTCGCGAGGCTTGAACTCATCGCGCGATCTTGTCAGTGAATTGTAAAGAAGCATCAGTTTTTCCTCTAAATATTTATGTTTTACATTTAATTATAGCAGAAATAAACGTGTTTGTCAAGAAAATTCTCATGTCTTCATGCCAATCGTGCCAAATGCAAGTTTAAGTGAATTACCAAAGCAATCTCCATGGTGGAATTTAGCGCGGGAATTCACGAAGGAAAAGGAGCCTCAGAAGAGGCTCCTCGTAAAAGCGTTGGTTTTTGGTGATGATATCGAGATTTATTCGCCCGTGTAGTTATAGGTTATCGTACACTCGCCGATACCATCTGCCCAAAATAAGCTTTTCGATATAGACTTCCACTGCGCCTCTGTTCCGCGATATTTTATGCTCGTAAGTGAGGTGCAATCTTTGAACACCCTATCTCCGATGCTTGTTACACGGTCGGGGATTGTTACGCTCTTAAGGCTTCTGCAACCCTCGAACACATTCCATCCGAATCCTTCAACGCCGTTGCCGATTGTCACACTCTGGAGGCTTGTGCAATACGAGAACGTATAAGAGTCGATGCTTGTTACGCTATCGGGAATTTCTATGCCCGTGAGGCTGCTGCAACGATAGAATGCACGAGAGCCGATGCTTGTTACGCTATCCGGTATAGTTATGCTAGTAAGGTTACTACAGCCATAGAATGCACGATA
>JAZSIJ010000043.1:0-14740 GCA_045533755.1 Eubacteriales bacterium
CCCTTAAAGAAGCAAGTGAAACAGGTTATTGGCTTGAGCTTTTGCATAGAACAAACTATATCAATGACCAACAGCATAAGGCGCTGTCGGACAAATGCGCGGCAATTCGTGTTATGTTAATTGCTTCTTGTAAAACCGCAAAATCTTCGCAAGAAAACAAATAATTTCCCAAAACCTCTGGACTTCTCGCAATCTTTCGGTATAATGTGTATTACCACCCGAAAGGAGCGCGGAAATGATAGACTTAAAGCCATATTACCAAGTAAAATTACACCTGCTAATTTACAAAACATCTTTTCTCAACAATCCTCCGAAAACCGATAACGAGAAATACGCCTATGACATTATCGAAAAAGCGTATTGGATCAATGAGAAAAAGATTGATATGCTTGATTTTAACAAACATAAAAAACTTCTTGAAAATTATCATAGATTTTAACAAAAGAAAGGATAACCAATGAAAAAAACACTAATTAACAAGCGTTGGATATTTTTCGTAACAATGTTCTCCTTTTTAGTTTTGCTTGGAATATTCACTCTTGAAGAAGAAATCGGTATATCAATTGCAATTATTACAGTTGGACTTATCTTGATTTTAGGTTATGCTTTAATTATTCCAAACAGATATACATTTTCCCAAGAAGGGATTACAGTTCGATATTGTTTTGGCTTAAAAACTTTTCTTTGCTGGAAAGATGTAAAGCACATAGAAGATCATTATTCCGGTGGGAAAGGCTTTCCATGGTGGCGTTCATATGAAATTGCATATTTCAAAACAAAAATTCCATTTCACGAGAGAGCTTATATTCCCAAAAATAAAAAAACTACGGAAATGATCCACAAGTATTACCATAATATTATCGAAAAGTATGGATAATTAGAATTGGCATCTATTTTGGCTGCACATAAAAATGCTCCATACGGTCAAAAAACCTTGATTTTATTGACTTTTTCGCCGTGGCATCTAAATTGGCTGTACAACACAAAAACGAAAGCAGTCCATTGGACTGCTTTTTCGTTTTTGGAACGATGTGTTCCGCACGCGGAACACGATGCGCACTGCGTGCGTGATGACGGCTTCGCCTTGTGGTGTGCGCTTCGCGCGTGAGTAAGGAACACATCACTTTGCGCCATCGGCGCAATACAACACTATGAGCGAAGCGAATAACATCACTTGCCCACAAGGGCAAACACCACTCTTTACAAACGCTCGAAATTATGGTATAATAAAACTAACAAATAAATTCCCCAAACCTCTGGACTTTCCGCATTCTTTCGGTATAATGTGTGTTACCACCCGAAAGGAGCGAGAAAATGATAGACTTGAAGCCATATTATCAAGTAAAATTAACTTTACTCAGATGCAAGACCTACTTTCTCCACAATCCCCCGAAAACCGAGGATGAAAAATATGCTTACGACATCATTCAAAAAGCGTATTTGATCAATGAGAAAAAAATAGAAATGCTTGATTATAAAAAGAAAACAAATTTGTTAGAGAATTACTATAAGACTTTTGCAAAGGAGAGCAGATATGAAACGAATTAAAGCAACAGTGATCATTCTTTTACTAATCTTTCTTATATCAACTTTATCTTCTTGTACTGCTCCCGAAGATAAAGTCCTTAATTCTTTAGGCGAATATAAAAGTAGGGAATTTTATACCGAAGGAGCGTTTCAAGATTATACAGATTACGCAAAATATTATTATGATTCGGTGGATTTTACCGACAATGAATATTTTTCTAAAATCGGACAGGCTGATATTGATGTTTTGAATGAACATTTAGACGATTTTGAAAGTTGGATCGAAACCTATCGCGAAGGGGATGCATCACGTGAGATTGTTGTAAATTACGATTTTGACCGATCGGTAATAGATCATGAAGATTATTTATACATTGAGTCTGAAAAGTATGATCCGTGGGATGATGGAAACATGGTGTTTGCCAGCTACGACGTTTATTTTTTTAATACCCAGACCAATACGCTATATTATTTTCACAACAACATTTAGGCATCTATTAAGGATGCACATGAAACTGCCTCCAAAACTCCAAAGCCCTTGATTTTATTGACTTTCCCGTAATGGGCATCTATTTAGGACGCACAACACAAAAGAACTCGGAACACCATTTGGTGTACCGAGTTTTTTCTTTCGCTTTGCGAAAGCGTTGCGAGATGGAGTTTGAACCTCATGAGCTCCGCTCTATGACCTGAGCACACAAGCGAAGCGCGGTGTGCTGTCGGGATCCATTCCGCCGTTGGCGGAATATTGCGTAACACGGCGCAGGAAGTCGCTCAAGATAATCAGCGGAACAGTCGGCACAATCACCGCCCCGTGTAGCAAATAACCTGTTCTATCTTCAAAGCGGTGCGGTGGGTCATTAGCAGTCTGAACGGACTGCCTTTTCTATATATGCTCCTTTATAAAGGCTTTTGTGTCCTTCAGCAGTTTCATATCCGCCTCTGTAATAGAGGAAAAATCGCCGAGATTCAATAGGTAACGAGGGTCGAGATTCAGTATTTGGCAAATGCGGCGCAGTTGCTCAAGATTTGGCTCTTGAACGTCACGCTCAATTTTCGAATAATTAGACTGGTTCATAGGAATAAGATTTGCTATATCTCTTTGCGATAAATCCATATCTTCTCTTGCATTTCGTGTCTTTTCGCCGATATTCATTCTTCACTCCTCCTTTTTGTTTATTATAACATTTTTAACTAATACCATTGACAAATAGTTAAATATGATGTATAATGAGGTGCTGAGTTAAACTCTAACTCTAAATCCTTTTCAAGAAATACAAGACTGGAGAACAATTATGAAAAGATTATCAGCACTCTTACTCACTCTTCTGCTGCTTTTGCCGACGCTTGCCCTGCTTCCGTCCTGCAACAAACACGAATGTACATTTGCAGACGAATGGTTACACGATGACACTGACCACTGGCGCGCCTGCACCGGAGAGGATTGCGTTGAGATATCCGAAAAATCGGCTCACGTATGGAACGACGGAGAGATTACGACCAAGGCAACCCAAGAAGAAGACGGAGTGAAAACATATACCTGCTCGGTTTGCTCACATACCAAGACCGAGTCGGTTGCATTTACCGGATTGACCGAGGACGAGTGGAATTTGATAATTCACCTTAACAATTTCAAAAACTACACCTTGGATATGAAAATGCTCATCGCATTTACAAGTATGGACGCGCAATTTAATTCAAGCCTGACATTCAAATTCACAGAAGACGCTACCTATATGTATCGAGAGGCGGCAGGTCAGAGCAGCGAAGAAATATATGAAGGCTCTTCCTTGGACTTGTCTGCCGACGTTGTTGCTATGTTTGATTACGATAATTTTACCTATGATAGAGAGGCAAAGGTATATCGCGCAGAGGGAAAAATTTCTGTTCCGTGGGACGAGTCCGAGCCGACTGATGCAACCGTCAGATTCGAAAACGGCAAGCTTGTCGAAATGACCTATTCTTACACAACAATAGACGGAGACAGCGGGCTGGAAATGACCGTTAATAACATCGTAAGGTTCTCTGATTACGGCACAACCGTCATTCCCAACTCATCAAACCTTATATAACGGTATCTGTTTTGCAAAATAACACAATAGAACTCGGAGCACTTCGGTGTCCGAGTTCTTTCCTTTTGGCAGCGGCGGGCTTTGGGGTATTCCCTGCTGCCCGAAATTTTTTTTGATTTTTTTCAAAAAAGGTCTTGACAAACGGCAAAATTTAGGCTATAATCTAATTGAGCCAAACGGCTCAGAAAGAAAAAAGGAGGGCGAAATGAGGTCAAAGAACAACGCATATTACTCGACTATCGTTGAGTTTGTGAACAGATATTACGACGACGTCGGACGCTCACCCTCCACGCGAGAGATTGAGTCGGGGACGGGCATTTCAAGGCCGACGGTACAGAGGTATCTGCGCGAGCTTTGCTCCCGCGGCGAAATCGAATACGACGGACACCGAGGGATTATCACCGAATATATGCGCGGCGCTACCGAGGGAACGAATCCTGTTCTGATGGGCAACTCGATACCCTGCGGAATGTTAAACGAGGTGTGCGACGCCGAGCTTGAGAGCATCAGAATGCCGACGGCGCTCATCGGCACGGGCGAGTTCTTCCTGCTTCGCGCGAGGGGAAACTCGATGATAAACGCGGGGATTGACGACGGCGACCTCGTGCTTATCAAGCGGTGCGAGAGGGTACGCGAGGGACGTATTGCCGCCTTTCTTTACGATAACGCCGAAACGACGCTCAAAAGATTTAAGCAGGACAAAAACGCAATCTACCTCATACCCGAAAACGACGAGATGGAGCCGATAGTTATCCGCGGGGCTGACCGCGAGCGTCTTGTCATTCAGGGCGAGGCAATAATGGTTATGAAGGACCTATAAAAAAGGTTATGGAGGACTTATGAAAAAGTACACTGTTATCTACACTATGGACTACGGAATCACCTACGAGTGCCGTGAGGTCGAAAGCAAATCCTACACCGAGGCGTATCTTATAGTAGATATGACCCTCCCCGCTTACGCCGCAATTACGAGCATCAATCCGTCTTGACGGAGGCTTTCGTTCGCTAATCACGTTAAATATCCCGACGGTAGCTGTTTCCCGTTTGAGCTGCCGTCTTTTTCTTTTCTCTATTATTTGCTCGGATGGGGTACGCAGACTTTATTTTAAAAGATTTTGCCGTTTAGGTTGCAAGGCCGCAGGCGGTGTGCTATAATACAGTTATCGGGGCTCGCTCGGTACTTCGGCGGCCTCAAATCAAGACAGATTCGTGGAGATTTTTTAGATGAATGCAATAACGGTGGTTATATTGATATTTTCGCTTTTCGGTGCGGTTGACTATCTTATAGGCAATAAAATAGGCGTCGGGGCGGAGTTTGAAAATGCCTTTGCTCTGTTTCGTCCGATGGCGCTCTCTATGCTCGGAATGATAGTTGTCGCTCCCGCTATCGGAGCATGGCTCACGCCGCTTTTCGACGAATTTTACAACGCTTTTAAGATAGACCCCTCGATAATTCCCGCCTCGCTTTTCGCAAATGATATGGGCGGAAAGCAGCTCTCCGAGGCTATCTCTAAGTCTGAGGAGATTGGAAAATACAACGCCTACATAGTATCCTCGATGATGGGCTGTGTAATATCCTTTACCATTCCCTTTTCGCTCGGAGTCGTCAAAAAGGAGCAGCAGGGAGAGCTTTTCTTCGGCTATCTTTGCGGCATTGTAACCGTGCCGGTCGGCTGCCTCGTCGCCGGTCTGATTTGCGGAATTAACCTCCCCGCGCTTCTTTTAAATCTTCTGCCGCTCTTGATTATTGCGGCTGTGATTGCGGTTTTCTTGATTTTTCTTCCCAAAATTTGCATTAAATGCTTTACGGTCTTTGGAAATTTCATGAAGATTCTTGCTCTTTTGGGACTGGTTCTTTCTATATTCACCTTCTTGACGGGGATTGTGATTGAGCCGAATCTTGAGCCCTTTGAGGACGCCGCCTTTATCTGCGCTAACGCCTGCGTGACGCTGTCGGGCGCTATGCCGCTTATGTTTATCGTGGCAAAGCTCTTGAATAAGCCGCTTCATAAGCTCGGCGGCGCTCTGGGAATTGACAGCACCTCCTCGGTCGGCTTCGTCGGCAGTCTGGTCACCAATACCACCACCTTTGCCGTCAGCGATAAAATGAATAAGAAGGGGCTGGTCTTAAACTCCGCATTTGCGGTGTCGGCGTCCTTCGTTTTCGGAAGTCATCTTGCCTACACGATGGCGTTCGACAGCTCCTACGTTCTGCCGATGATAGTCGGAAAGCTGATTTCGGGCGTGTGCGCGGTCATATTCGCCTGTCTTATATACAAGGAAAAGGCATAAAATTTTTCTTTATATTCAAACGATTGTTTTTCGTTGAAAAAGACGCGAGGTTTATGCTATAATGAAAACACCTGCCGTGTTGCCGCATTACTTGAGAGATTTAGTCTTTCGGAAATCCGATTTCGGCTTGCTCCAATGTGGTTACACCATGTTAACCGTAAGGCTTGTTACTGGTTAATCCTAATCAAAAAAGATAAGAACGGAGAGCATTAAATGGATTTCAAGAACATACCGATAACCGCGTATCCGGCGTATACTTGGCTTTGGAATTCTACAATTACCAAGGAGGGCATCAAGCAGCAGATCGACGAGATGTACGCCTCTGGAATCCGCGCCTTTTACGCGCTCGGTGAGCCCGAGAATTTCCGTCCCAACCGACGCAGGACGCATCTTTCTCCCGAGTATCTTTCGGAGGAATATCTCGATTTGTTATTCTACGCCTTTTCCTATGCCAAGGAAAAGGGAATGTATACCTGGCTATATAACGAGGGCGGCTTCCCCTCGGGTATGGTGTGCGGAAAAATCCGCGACGAGCATCCCGAGCTCGCAAAAAAGGTAATAAAGGTCTTCACCGTCAAGCTTCGGGCAAACGAGCAGTACGAGCCTGCCAAAAACAGCCTTGCCGCTTTCGTTGGCGAGGAGAGAATAAAGGCGGGTGACAGCTTCGCCGCTGACACAGACGTTACCGAATACCGCTATCTTGACGACCCCGACAATATCGTTCAGTCCGACAATGCGTCGCTCCGTAACACCGAGATCTTTCTTGAGATGACGCACGAGAAGATAAAGCGGTGCTTCGGAGCTCATTTTGGCACCGACGTCACTCTTATGTTTGACGACGAGGCATATATGGGTGATTGGACCGACGGGCTTGACCGACTGTTTTATGACCGTTACGGCTACGATATGACCGATTTTCTGCCGTATATTATGAAGGTGCTCGAGCCGAAGACACCTGAGCAGTACCGCGCCGTGAGCGACTACTTTATGCTTTGCGGCGATATTGTGCGCGACAACTATTTTATTCCTATGCGCGACTGGCTGAGGAAGAACCGAATGTGCTCGACGGGGCATCTTGACTGCGACCATAAGAGCGACAACTGCCGCACTAACCGCTACGGCAACACGCTCTCTACCCTTCGCGCCTTTGACATGCCGGGAGTTGACGTCATCTGGTGTCAGATAGGCTATTCCGAAAACGGAAGGTGCGTGCCGGAGGGCATGACCTTCTTTCCGCGCATGGCTTCCTCTGCCGCCCGTCAGCTCGGACACAGCAGGTGTGTAAGCGAGAGCCTTGCGGTTTACGGCGCTCACGTCACGCCCGAGCTGATACGCCACGTCGTTAACTATCAGGCGGTGCGCGGCATCAGTCTTTTCAACCTTATGGTTATTTCTTATGACAGAAAAACGGCGATGCCGCTTCAGTACCGCCCGAATTTCATTAAGGAAAACCCAAGCATGGATCGTCTTTCTGCGATTAACGAGTACACCGCCCGTCTTTCTCATATTTTAGAGGAGAGCCGCGCGGTTATTGATACCGCCTTGTATTATCCCGCCCGCACGATTTGCGCCGGCGGTGAGCTTGGCAAAAGAGCCGAGGCGGATTTTGAAAGGCTTGGACATTATTTAGAGGAAAAGGGTGTATCCTTTGATATAATCGACGAGGAGCTTGTAATGAGAGCCTCGGTTATCGAGGGCGAGCTCACCGACAAAGAGGTTACATACAAGAACGTGTTTATACCCGAGGGCGAGCTTGAGCCCTCTCAGGTTTTGGAAAAGCTTTCGGGTATTTCTCACGAGCTTCACCCCTGCATAGAGCGCGAAAGCGCAGAGCTTCAGGCAAGACGTGTAGTATTTGAAAACGGCGACGAGGGCTATTTCATTTGCAATAGCGGCGGTGAGGCGGTTACCGAAACCGTGGGGATCCACTCGGATAAGCATATATACCGTGTCGACCTTTCCGACGGCGAGCTATACACGGTTGAGCACTCCACCGCGGACTGCATTGCAAGAGTTCCCCTGTCCCTGCTTCGTTCCGAGGGAATATTCCTTCTGCTTTGCGAGGACGAGCGCGAGGCGAAAGCTCCGACAAAGACCGAGCCTGTTTGTCAGCTTGACGGCTTCAGCTCATTTGCCAGCCGCACCTACTCGATAGAGGTGGGCGTCGGAATGAAGAACGATTTTCAGGGCTCGGGTGAGCTGCGTCACGGACTTTACGAATGGGACGCCGCCTTTTCGGGTGAGGTTACCTACACCTGTGAGCTTCCGTCGCTTGACGAGGGTGACTACGTTCTTGATTTAGGCGAGGTGCGCTATACCGCGGTAGCATACATAGACGGCAAAAAAATCGGAGAGGCAACAATGCCGCCCTACCGCATACCCTTCCATCTGCAAGGTGGAAATAGGCTGACGCTCTCGATTGCCAACACCGCGGCAAACGCCTGTGCTAACACCGACTACTTTGAAAAAACCGATATAAGAGACGTAGGCCCGTATCACGCAAAGATGGTTCTTTGGGAAGAGCAGGAAAAGGGCGGCGGTCTTCTTGGCCCTGTAACGCTCGAGAAGGCTTGCCGATAAGAGCGGGCAACACATTTGTATAAATGTATTAAAAGGAGAAATTAAAATGATACATTCCTTCCTTATGATAGGGCAATCAAATATGGCGGGGCGAGGATTTCTGTCGGAGGCAGTCCCAATGGATATGGGGCACATAAAGATTTTCAGAAATGGAAGATGGCAGCCGATGTTCCGCCCGATAAATCCCGATAAAAAGACGGCGGGCGTCAGCCCTGCCGAGAGCTTTGCCGAATCCTATGCAAAAGCCTACGGCGTTAACGTCGGACTTATCGGCTGTGCCGTGGGGGGAACATCGCTCGACGAGTGGATGCCGGGCGATACCCTATACGACAACGCAATAGCGCAGGCAAGGCTCGCCGCGCGCAGCTCCGAGATTGTCGGCATACTGTGGCATCAGGGTGAATGGGATACCAACCCCGAGAATGCATCTACCTACCGCGTGAGGCTTGAGCGTATGATAAGCTCCCTGCGCCGCGACCTGAATTTGCAGAGCACTCCGCTGGTTTTGGGTGAGCTGGGCTCGTTTTTGGAGGATCTCGGAGGCCGTTATAAAAACTACCGCAAGGTAAACGAAGAGATGCACGAATTCGTCAAGTTAAACCCATTCTCCGCCTGCGCATCGGCAGATGGACTCACCTCAAACGGTGACAACCTTCATTTCAACTCCAAAAGCCTTTACGAATTCGGATTGAGGTATTTTTCGGAATTTCAAAGGCTCTGTAACGAAAACAAATAGCTTATACCGCATAAAAAGCTCGGCTGTAAACCGAGCTTTGCGAATTTTTGCCAAGCTTTGCAGGATTTGCAATATTTTTGTTTGAAAAGATATTGTTTTTATTATTTTTATGTGCTAAAATGGATTAGAACTCAAGCTTACACCTTACTCTACCGCAAAGGAGAAGCATTATGGCAAAGAAACCGACGAAATTATCCGAAAACGATGAGCTTTTCGAGCTTATGACCGAGTATGCAAATCTCTCGGATAACGCGAAATTTAACAGACGCCGCGCTGAGATAATCGGTATTGAGTCCGAGGGCACGACGGTTGCTCCCGGCGCTATAGTTCGCGTCCCTTGTGAGCAGGTCGGCAAAAACGTCTTTATCGGACTTTACTGCTACGTCAACGGTAACGTGACCGTTGGCGACAACGTTCTCATAGGGCCGCACTGCTCGATAGTTGCCGGAAATCATAAATTTGACGCAAAAACCGGCTGGTTTTCGGCGCGTACCGAGGGCGACGGCGACGAGAGCGTCATTATTGGCGCAGGCTCGTGGCTGGCAAGCGGTGTAACGGTTGCCCCCGGCGTCAAGCTCGGGAAATGCAACCTCGTCTGCTCGGGCGCGGTTGTTACCAAAAGTACACCCGATTACGCGATAATGGCGGGTATTCCCGCGCGATGCATTGGCGAAATTGATGCCGAAACCGGCGAGTATAAATGGTTTAAGGAGAAGAAATAGATGTCTCTCAAAATGCTTCCGCAGGACAGAACGAACGACAGGCAAAACTTTCCCTTTCCCCTTGACGGCGCTATGGTTTATGAAACACCCCCGACGCTGATATGGGTACCCCTTGAGGACTCGAAGCGTTACACCCTAACCGTGTGGAATTCCGAGGGGCGCGAGGTTTTCTCCGCCGAAACAGCCGAGTCCTACTACTATGACAACAAGCGCTGGGAGCCCGGTGAGTATAGCTGGGACGTGTGCGACGAGCGGGGACGCCGTCGCGGCGTTTGGCGCTTCACTATCAGTCCCGACGCAGTTTTCTTTGACCGTCCGACAGCCGAGGAAATTCTCGCGTCTATGCCGAAGGAGCACCCAAGAGATTTGTTCACGCGCGAGGACGTACCAAATATCCTTTCAGTAAGAGAAAAGGAGCTTGAAACGCTCAGAAGAAATATAGCAGTAGCTCTCAAGAATCCCCTGCCTGAGCCCCCGAAATTTCAACACGGGGTAGGGCATCTTCCCTATCGAGAGTATTTTGGGCGCTTCCGCGACTACTGTGACCGCGACCTTGTGGCACTCGCTCTCGGCTACGCAATACTCGGCGACGAGGCGGCGGGAGCAAAGGGTAAGACGCTTCTTCTCACTCTCTGCGATATGAACCCGCTTGGCCCCTGCTCGCTTATCGGAAAATGGGGCGACGAGGTTGGTTTAAGTATGGCGAGATGCCTGCCCGCCGTCTTTGATATGCTTCACTCGACCCTCGACGAAAAGCAGCGGCTCTACGTTGCCGAAACCGTCGCAGTCTATGCCGAGCAGTGCAAGGAAAGGTTAGACAGAACCGACTACAAGAACAACCCCAAGGCTTCTCACGCAGGACGCATACCCGCGTATCTCGGAGAGGCGGCTATGGTGCTTTACGGCGAGGGTGTGCGCTCCGACGCAACGCTCCGCGGCTGGCTCGACTACGCGCTAGACATCTACTGCGGCCCCTTCCCGCACTACGGCACGCCCGACGGCGCTTGGGCAGAGAGCGCATTCTACGCGACGAGCTACACCAAGTGGTATCTGCCCTTCTTCTCTGCAGTTGAGCGATTCTCGGGCAAGAGTCTCTTCCATCGCCCGTTTTATATGAGATATCCGCAGTTTGCCCTGCATTTTTGCCACCCCGACTATGAAATACACCCATTTGGCGACGGCTATTGGTGCTCGTCCGAGGACGAGGAGTGGCCCGGCTTCTTTGCCCAGAATCCCTACCGCGTTTATGCCGAGCGCTTTGGCCCTGCCCCTGCGCGTGAACTTATGGCAAGGCTTGCCTCGCCCGAGATTTTCAAGCTTCACCTGCTCGACGTCTTTCTTCCCAAGGGCAAGGACGAGGTGGGCAACGCCCTGACAGGCGACGCCGAAGGCTCTGCCGTATTTAGCGAGGGCGGCTACGTGGCTCTGCACACCAACATGGGCGCAAATGACGATATTTGCCTTCTCACACGCGCAACGCCCTTCCCCTACGGAAGCCACAGACACGCTGACCAAGGCTCGTTCGCCCTCTTCGTTGGCGGCAAGGCACTCATATCTCCCTCGGGATATTTTGGACGTCAGTACGGCACGAAGCACCACTACGAGTGGACTAATACCACGAAGGCGCACAACGTCCCGCTTATAAACGGCAAGGGACAGACGGGCGAGGTCACGTCGGTCGGCAGAATAGCCGACTTTGACGCGAAGAGCCGTAGCTGTACCCTCGACCTCTCGGCGCTCTACGAGGGAGTAAGCTCCTTTACGCGCCGCTTTGAGCTTGACGACGGTGGACTAACCCTCACCGACGAAATCATCGCAGACAAGCCGGCGAGCATTCTCTATCCCCTACACTCGCTCTCCGAGCCCTGCGTGCGTGACGGCAACGTCAGCATCGAAAGAGGCGAAACTCTGCTCGACATAAAGCTTATCGCAGGCGAGCTTTTGCTCTCCGAGATAACCGACGAGTACGACGTGCCTCTGAACGAGGGCGAGCCCGAGGAGTTCGCCGTTTCAATGCCGAAGCAATATCACGTCTACTATCGTGCTGAGGCAAAAACGCATCACACAATACGTGTACGCTTCGAGATAGGCAAGGCTTAAAGAATATAATAAAACAAGGATATCTACAAACTGCAGGTATCCTTGCTTTTTTATCCTCGGGAGAGGAGAAAAATTTATTCAATAACCGGGATTGCGTTTGATTGCCATGTGTAAGGGCTGATTGTTCTGACGTCCTTACCGCTGTTACCGCCTCCGAAATAGTATCCGACAACAGCCGTGCCTATATACGTTCCGTCGGCATACCATACGCCGTCCGCACCGCGCGTAACAATCTGGCGGTAAACCATAATTCTGTCGCCGTTCTTGGCATTGTCAATGTCTGTGCCGTAATACATATAGAGTCTCATTCTCTTGTTCTGATATGCGGGGTCGGGGTCAACCTCAAACAAGAACTCAACGTCGGAGTTTTTAAGCTTCGAGTTTGCGTATTCCGCAACAGCAGTCATCGTACCGCCCGATATACTGTTAACACTGCAGTGAAGAATGGGGGCATCCTCGGCGGGACGCTTCTTTGACGTCAGGGACTGCATAACCGCGCCGAATACGATATTGTTGTGGTTGAGGCAGTTGTTACTGTCAGAGAGCAGAGCCTCGACAAGTCCCATAAAATCATTGTGATAATCGTCGCCTTCGGGAGCTACGGTTTTCTCCCATCCGCCATAGAGTGTCATATCCGCGGTGGGTCTGTCGGTATCAAAGTTCCAAGCCGTCGTGCACTCTTCGTCTATATACCAACCGATGAAGGTATATCCCTCTCTCACAGGCAAGGGGGGTCTTGGAACAAGCGAGCCCTCCTCAACCGCAACCGTGCTGTCTGGCTGACTGTTATTTGGCTTGAAGGTTACTGTGTGCTCGGTAGGCGCGGGAGCTATTTCCTCCTCCCAACCGCCAAAGAGCGTCATGTGTCCCTCAACCTTGTTAACCTCGAAGTTCCAAGCCGTCGTGCACTCTTCGTCTATATACCAGCCGATGAAGGTGTATCCCTCTCTTACAGGCACTGCGGGTCTTGGGATAAACTCGCCCGTGAGGACGATAATCGTAGTGTCAGGCTCGCCGTTGTTTGCCTTGAACGTGATGTTGCAATCGGGGGGAACAGGTGGAACGTATATTTCCCACCCACCGTAAAGTGTCATATTTGAATTGACCTTATCGGTATCAAAGTTCCAAGGACGAGTACAAGCCTCGTCTGTGTACCAGCCGATAAAGCTGTATCCTTCCAGTAGTGGAGCGGTAGGCGGCGGTAGAAGTGCTCCTGCCAAAACCGTAGCCGTGCTGTCGGGTTCTCCGTTATTATACTTGAAGGTAACTCTGTATTCGGTAATTGCGGGGGGCGCTATAATTTTCTCCCACCCCGCGTAAAGAACGGTAGCTCCCGTTACTCTGTCAGCCTCAAAGTTCCACGCGGAAGTGTATGACTCGTCAGTGTACCAGCCGATAAAGGTGTAGCCAACCCTTGCGGGAGTATCGGGTCTTGGTATAAATTCATTCTCGTGAAGCTTGATTACCTTGTCGGGTTGTCCGTTATTATACTTGAAGGTAATATCAAATTCGTCGTTTCCGGGAAGAATTTCAGTACCGGTCTTCTCCATGAAATTGAATTTCAGATAGTAAGCGTCGGTAGTAACGCCCTTTGAATTTGTGATAGTCACGTTAAAGGTAAGTGATTCCCCGGGGGAGAGCTCCTGAAGCTCGGTAAGTCCTGTGACCGATGCTTTTATATCCGTTCCCTTATATATCCCCTCAATATCAAGCTCCACACCCTCGATAACGCGGTCATATATATACGTCTTATCGCTATCGTTCACGACTGTAACCGTATAACTTGCGGTAGCAGAGCCGGCAACCTCAAAATACATAACCGTACCGAAGTGCCCGAGGACCTCTGTTCCGCCACTTGCGGCGGGTGTATAATTGGAAATATAGACGTCGTATTCAGGTCCTGAAACCGCAGCGCTTCCCTCTAGGGAAAGATTATCCGAAAGAGCCGCGTATCCTATGCTCATAATACAAAACATAAAGGAGAGAACAGTACAAACAACTATCTTCATTGTCTTTGTCATACCCTCTCTCCTTTCGTTTATTTATTGTTTTTCGTTTTCTTCGATGCCTCTTGTAAGCACCTTTTCCGCCCTATGTCTGATAACACCGATTATCTTCTTCAAAGGGTGCTTTATATGCTCGGGGGCAACTCTGTGGTTTGAGTGTGCTACAGCCGCCTTTCTTATTACCTCACGGTCACGCGCGGCATCCCTCGTCGGAACGAGCACCATATCTCCGTCTTGGAGCTGCTCGCCGTTAGGATCATAGCGATAAACCTTATTCCTTCGATTTTTCTCAGGCCATACTACGCCAATAACCTCTACTCCGGGCTCTTCGGGCGCTGCCTCGAATTCATCGTCATCGTCCTTTTCGTATTCAATCTCGGAAAGAACGACATCCGGCTCTGCCATAGCCTCGGTAATCTCGTCTACGTCAACGCTCTCGTCAAGGATAACCGCCTCCTCGTTCTCGATGACAACAATCTCGTGGTGAGCCTCTGCCTCTTGAGATGTGTCCTCGTCGATGATAATCTCGTCCTTAAGCTCGGGCTCTGCGTATTTTGCATAGATCTCGTCGTAGTTATCTACCTTTATTTCATAGGTATAAAGAATCTTCGTGTTTGTGGGGATAAGGAACCGCGTCATAGTCTCATCGCGGTTCTCGGTCATAAGAATGGGTGACTGTATGGTGTCGCGGATACCGAGCATCTC
>JAZSIJ010000013.1:0-2547 GCA_045533755.1 Eubacteriales bacterium
CCCTTAAACTCCTTGGTAACTCTTGCGTATCTGCCCTCGTCAGCAAAAAGCACGTTGTTAACAGCCTGAGTGCCGACAATCTGCGAGGTAGGAGTTACTAGTGGCGGGAATCCTGCATCGGCTCTTACGTTTGCAACCTCTTCAAGAACTGCATCGAGCTTATCCGACTTGCCTGCCATCTTAAGCTGTGAAATGAGGTTCGAAAGCATTCCGCCGGGAACCTGATAACGAAGAGCGTTTACGTCAACCTTAAGCACCTTGGGGGTAATAAGGCCGCTTGCAAGATAATCCTCACGGATTTTGTTGAAGTGCTTTGCAACTACGTCGAGCTTTTCAAGGTCAAGACCGGTATCGTAGGGCGTTCCCTGGAGAGTAGCTACAAGCGACTCGGTAGGTGTATGAGATGTGCCCATAGCAAGAGGCGAGATAGCAGTATCCACGCTGTCTACGCCTGCCTCTATAGCCTTAAGAAGAGTCATAGAGCCAAGTCCTGCGGTATAATGGCAGTGAAGGTTAACGGGAATTTTTACACTGTTCTTTATGGTCTTAACAAGCTGATATGCCTCGTAGGGCTTGAGAAGTCCCGACATATCCTTAATACATATAGAGTGCGCACCCATTTCCTCAAGCTGCTTTGCATACTGTGCAAAGCCCTCGTTTGTGTGGAATGGAGAGGTTGTGTAAGAAATTGCCGCTTGAACATGACCGCCCTCCTTGATGGTAGCCTTTATAGCGGTTTCAAGGTTTCTGGCGTCATTGAGTGCATCGAATATACGAATGATATCGATACCGTTGGAGATCGACTTTTGGACGAAATATTCAACTACGTCGTCAGCGTAGTGACGGTAGCCGAGAATGTTCTGACCTCTGAAGAGCATTTGGAGCTTCGTATTCTTGCAGTGGTCTTTTATGGTGCGAAGTCTTTCCCAAGGATCTTCGTTAAGGAAACGAAGACAGGAGTCAAAGGTAGCACCGCCCCAAGCCTCGAGAGAGTAGTATCCGACCTTATCCATCTCGTCGAGGATAGGAATCATTTCGCTTGTGGTCATACGCGTTGCAGCAAGCGACTGATGTGCATCGCGAAGGACTGTTTCTGTAATCAATACTTTTGACATTTTGAGTTCATCCTTTCATTTTAACCCGGTTTTACGCAAACATGCTAAGGAATACGCCGGCTGCCACAGCAGAACCGATGACACCTGCAACATTGGGACCCATAGCGTGCATAAGAAGGAAGTTCGAGGGGTCAGCCCGGCGGCCTTCGTCCTGAGAAACACGTGCCGCCATAGGAACGGCTGAAACGCCTGCCGAGCCGATAAGGGGGTTGATTTTGCCGCCTGTAACCTTACACATAATCTTTCCGGTGAGAAGACCGCCAATGGTGGAAACCGCAAAGGCGCAAAGACCGAGACCGATAATAAGAAGCGTTTCGGGCTTCAGGAAGTTTTCGGCGTTGGCAGTAGCACCGACCGAAACGCCAAGGCAAATCGTTACAATGTTGATAAGCTCGTTTTGCGCAGTCTTCGAAAGTCTATCCGCAACTCCGGAAATATTGAAGAGATTTCCAAGCATCAAGAAGCCTACAAGCGGAGCCGCATCGGGAACTATAAGGCATACGATAAGTGTTACGACGATGGGGAAGACAACCTTCTCGACCTTCGAAACAGGACGGAGATTAGTCATCTTTATTTCGCGTTCACGCTTTGTGGTGAGAAGTCGCATAAAGGGAGGCTGAATGATAGGAATAAGAGCCATGTAGGAGTATGCCGCAATAGCGATAGCACCGAGCAGGTGAGGAGCAAGCTCCTTGGTAACTAGAATTGCGGTAGGACCGTCAGCGCCGCCTATAATACCTATCGCACCTGCCTCTGCAGGAGTGAAAACGCCCGAGAGAACCGCACCGAAGAAGGCAACGAAGACTCCAAACTGTGCACCCGCGCCCATAAGAAGCGACTTGGGGTTTGCGATAAGGGGAGTAAAGTCGGTCATAGCGCCTACGCCGAGGAAGATAAGCGAGGGATAAAGACCAAGCTTGACGCCAAGGTAAAGTATATCAATAAGACCGCCACGGTTGATAACCTCTTCGATCATACGTGACATAGGAACGTGACCGTTCATAAGTTGATCTGCAGTTACAAGTCCTTCTTCAATATAGTAATCATCAAAAAAGTATTCGAGATGTATTAGGTTGGCTCCGGGTAGGTTAGCGAGCAGCATACCGAAAGCGATGGGCATAAGAAGCAACGGCTCAAACTTCTTTACAATAGCAAGATAGAAGAGCACTCCGATAATAACGTACATTATAAGATATTGCCACCATGCAGTCGTGCTTTCTGCCGAAAACATTTTCGCTATGCCCGTCGTCGCGAGAAAATTATTTATCGTGTCGAGCATTTTTTATACCTGAACTTTCGATGATAATCAGTTGATAGATGCGATAACGTCGCCTGCTGCAACGGAAGCGCCCTTCTGTACGTTTACGGAGGCAACGACACCGTCGCAGGGAGCTGGGATATCGTTTTCCATCTTCATCGCCTCGAGAACACA
>JAZSIJ010000054.1:0-4185 GCA_045533755.1 Eubacteriales bacterium
ATACGCTCTTGCACACTATCTGCCCGTCTTGCATATTCTTTTCGCCTCGATCATATAGTTGGTTAGATAATATTTTCGGAGGACAGAAGAATGGCGGATAATTCTATATACAGAGACATTGCTCAAAGGACAGGCGGTGACATCTACGTCGGCGTGGTAGGCCCTGTCAGAAGCGGAAAGTCGACCTTCATTCATCGCTTTATTGATAGCGTTGTGCTTCCCAACGTCGAGGACGAGTATGACAGAAAGCGCACTCTCGACGAGATGCCGCAATCGGCATCGGGCAAGACGGTAATGACGACAGAGCCGAAGTTCGTTCCCGACGAGTCGGTACGAATTTCGCTCGGCGAGGGGACGGAATTTAACGTAAAGCTAATAGACTGCGTGGGCTATATGACAGACGGAGCGCTCGGCGGCGAGGAGGACGGCAAGGCTAGAATGGTTATGACACCTTGGTCGCGTGAGCCTATGCCCTTCACCGAGGCGGCAGAGCTTGGAACGGGCAAGGTAATAGGTGAGCACTCTACGATAGGCATACTCGTGACTACGGACGGAACTATATGTGATATTCCGAGAGCAAGCTACGTTGAGGCGGAAGAGCGCGTGGCGGCAGAGCTTAAGGCGCTCGGCAAGCCGTTTGCCATAGTTTTAAACTCGGCAGAGCCTGACAGCGAGGAGGCTCACGCACTTGCGCGAGACCTTGAGGAAAGGCACGGAGTACCCGTCGCGCTCGTTGCCTGCCCTGCTCTCAACGCAGAGGATATACGCGAGATACTCGCGCTCGTGCTCGGCGAGTTCCCTGTGAGGACGCTTGCCTTCTCGCTTCCCGAGTGGGTGACGGCTCTTCCCGAGGAGCACAGAATTCGTCGCGGAATTATGGAGAAGATAGGCGCTGTTGCTGACGGTGTGCGAAAGCTCGGAGATATTGAGCCTACCGTATCCAAAACCGAGGGCGTTTCGATAAGCGTTATCAATGCAGGCGACGGCACGGCGGAGCTATCGCTTCCGCTTCCCGAGGTTGAATACTATCAAGCAGTATCCGAGCTTACCGGCATTGAGGTGAATGGCGAGGCAGAGCTTCTCACGGTAATGAAGGATCTGGCAGACACCAAGCGCAGATACGACAAGGTAGCCTCGGCTCTCGCCGACGTCGAGGAAAAGGGCTACGGCATAGTTATGCCCTCGCCCGACGAGCTCTCTCTCGAAGAGCCTGAGGTCGTGAAGCAGGCGGGCGGCTACGGTGTCAAGGTAACGGCGCACGCAAGCTCTATTCATATGATAAAGACGGGCATCAAGGCAGACCTCTGCCCCGTCGTCGGAAGCGAGGAGCAGTCCGAGGAGATGATACGCAGTCTTACCGAGGAGTTTGAGGAAAACCCCAAAAAGGTATGGGAGTTCAATATGTTCGGTCGCACGCTCTACGACCTAGTGTCAGACGGTATGAACGCAAAGCTTCAGCATATGCCCGACGAATCACGCGAAAGACTTGGCGACACGCTCGGGAAGATAATAAACGAGGGCGCAAACGGACTTATTTGCATACTTCTTTAAACAAAAAAGAGCCAATTTTGGCTCTTTTTTCTACGTAATTTGTTCCAAGAAATCCAGCACACACTCGGTGTTCTCGGTTGAGTATTCTATCTCGGCAGAATAGGCACGCAAAGCATCGGCAAAATCCTCCTTCGTTCTCGAAACAGCTTCAACAATCAATGCCGAAAGCGCCGCAAACGCCGCCACCGTATCCGTCGAATAAAAGCTCTCCGAATTCAAGTGACGGTAGATAAACGCGCAAAGTGCTCTTTCTATTAAAACGGCATTTTTCTCTAAATTTCGATTAAAATTCTCGGCAGAAAGCTGTTTCAAGCGAGCTTTCCAATTTAAGTCAAGAAGCTCAAGCGAGAGATAGAGCTCCTTTAGTTGCTCAAAATCAGGGCAACGCGGAAGCAACGCCTCTATGCGTTTTTCTATGGATATGGAGCTATTTTTGACCAGTGAGATAATGCGTTTTTTCTCTTTTGCAAGCCAAAGCTCATCTTTCGAAAAGAGCTCTACAGGATATTCCTCGAAGTAAACGGCGCGCGTCATATCCTCGCTATCCGACACCAAAAATCCCATTCCTTCAGAAAGGGCAATTCTTGCCGACTCCTCGCAGGAAAGTCCGAGTCCTATCTCTACAACACCGTCGTAGTAATTTCTGTATCTTGGGTGGTCACGGCATATCTGACAGAGCGCACTATCGGTGCACTCGGTTATGATTTTACAAAGTCCAGACGCGTCAAGATGCGGGCATCTCTCGCCACTAGTTAACTTAAAATGCGGCGGCGCCCCCTCAATACTCGCCCGTATCTTCTCTGCGTATGGGTGAGTCATCTCGGCATATCGAGCAAGGCTTTCCTCGTCTATATCCACTTCCCAGCCAACGCAACAGCTATGCCTGCACCTTTCAGCTATGCAGGTAAACCTATTAAAATATGCAGGAGCTATAATCTTCATTTTATTAAACAGGCACAGACGTCGTTTAATGAAGCGTCAGGTGCTCGCCTCCTTCTCTAATAGAGCTCTCAAATACCGAATGTAATCATAATATAACTTCGTTTACACATCCTCGTTTATTATAGCACACCCTGCGATTAAGTCAATAGATTTTGTAAAAAACGGCGTTTATTGACGAAACTTTCCTGTTGACAAAGCAGTGTAAATCGTGTATAATGTATGTGCTTATATGGGGCCGCAATGGTTTCGACAGGGATCCCAAGGTATGATAAGCGCGGCGGGCTCGGATAATCCCGTCAAAATGTCCGAACATTAAAATTAAACGACAACAATAGAGTTGCTCTTGCAGCGTAAGCTGTGATGCGGCATTAACGCCGCCCGTACCGTGAGAGAGGACTACGGCTCTCACCGTGCGTCAAATCAGTAGTGAACATGAACCGAGATTTCGCTCTTGCATCGGTCATGGATTAAAGGGCTACCGAGTGACAAGCCTGTCTGTCGGCGTGTCGCCTCGGGAATTCTAATAGATTGACTGCCCGCGGAGAAGGTTATATCAAGAGGTTTTTGGACACGGGTTCAATTCCCGTCGGCTCCACCAACAAAAAAGGAACTTTTGTCTACCAAAGTTCCTTTTTTGTTTATCCATTGCGAAAGCAATGGCATATCATCACGCTTTAGCGTGTATATCATCCGCTTTGACGCGCATATCTCGTCAAAGCGAGTATATCATCAGCCGCAGGCTGTATACTCTTTCGCAATGATGATATTCAGCCCTACGGGCTGATGATATACCGCAACAAGTTGCGGATGATATACAAGGCTGCGCCTTGATTTATTGGCGAAAGTGTGATATAATATTTTCGCAAGGGGTGATATATATGAACTATGTTGAGCAAATGCAATCTCTAATTAGCAAAACAATTATTGACATAGCAATTATCTATACTTTGATTTTTTTCATAGTAGGTGTTGTTTGGATCGCTCCGTTTTGCTATTTCAAAAAGAAAAGAAACAATCAGAAAAACGCCAAGATTCTCAAAAAGTCTATGATAGCACAAGCGAGCATTACTGTTATTTGCCTATTGCTCTCGCTAATAACCATTTCAAGTTTCCAAGATATCAACAACATGAAAAAAGATATCGAGAGCAATTCCTTTGTTACGTATGTCGGTGATTACGACATTGATAATACCTATCATTTTTCTTTTTTGGTTTCTGAATTATGGTTTGATTTGCGTGCCGTTGACATTGAGGGCGAAAATGAGCCGCTTTGGTTTGATATGACAAGCAATAATACAATAGATGTACACGATACAGGAACAATTGTGTATGGTAAAAACTGCCGTTATATCGTGGAAATTGAAAGTGAATAGGTGACCTTTTGTTCGTTTTTACCTCTATTCAGACACCTTTTCACTCGTTTTTTGAATGATGTTTGCCTTCGGCAAATGCATCATATCGCCGCAAGGCGATGCATCATTTGACAAGTGAGCGGATTGGTGTTATAATATATACAGAAAAGGCGGTGATATTATGGAACCGTTCGAGCACCTGTTTGACTGTATTCTAAACTGGTTTAATTTTATAAAGAATCCCATCATAAAAGCAATCGTACAGGTTACAGCAATGGCGATTTTCACAGCTATTTTGGTTTTCATAATTATAGTAATTTCTAAATTGATCATTTCTTTT
>JAZSIJ010000131.1:0-2672 GCA_045533755.1 Eubacteriales bacterium
ATGCCGTTTCGACACTCAAGAAAATGGGAATGAGCGTTGTCATGCTGACCGGCGATAACGAAAGAACCGCCGCCGCAATAGCAAAGGAGCTTGGCATAGACAGCGTTTACGCAGGTGTCCTGCCGGCAGATAAGGAGAGAATTCTCGGTGAGCTGTCGAGTGACGGGCGTGTAATTATGGTTGGCGACGGTATCAACGACGCGCCGGCACTTACCCGCGCCGACGTCGGTATGGCAATCGGCGGCGGTGCTGACGTTGCTATAGATTCGGCAGATGTCGTTCTCGTTGGCAAATCGCTGATGGAGATTCCTGCCGCAATTTCGCTCTCTCGCGCGACGCTTCGAAATATAAAGCAAAATCTCTTCTGGGCATTTATTTACAATGCGATAGGTATTCCGCTTGCGGCAGGCGCTTTTATTCCGCTTCTGTCATGGGAGCTTAACCCGATGTTCGGTGCTATGGCTATGAGTCTTTCGAGCTTTTCGGTGGTTATGAATGCCCTGCGGCTGAATTTCTTTAAATTTGATACGAATAAAATTAAAAGCAAAGAGGTAAGCACAATGATTAAAACTATAAAAATTGAGGGAATGATGTGCCCTCACTGTGAGGCAAGAGTTAAGAGCACGCTTGAAGCAATAAAGGGAGTTGCTACTGCTGAGGTGAGCCATAAGAAAGGCTGCGCAGTTGTAACGCTTTCCGAGGAGCTTTCGTCCGATACGTTGAAAGACGCAGTAACGGCGCAAGGATATAAGGTTACCGATATAAAATAATGTAAATAAAAGATTACAAAATGGACTGTCGCATTTAGGCATAACCGAATAAAAAACGAGTGGAGATGTTTTAATTTAGCATCTCCACTTTTATTGGAATAGAATTAAATCTTTTTGAGAGTGAGATTTCCTGCAGGAAGAGTAAATCTCGCAAAGCGCTCGTCCTCGGAAACGTTAAGCTCGATGACTCTGTCTCCGACCTCGGCTGTCCATTTGCCCACCGAGAGCCCTGAAACGTAATAGACCATATCGCCATCTCCACAGACCGAAATTTCGTAAATGTCATCAGGACACAGGAGAGTCTTGATGAAGAGAAGTGCATTGTTCATTATCGTAGCACCGAGTATTCCGCCTGAAGAGAGCTGTTTTACCTCAAGAGTATTCTCGTTTTCGGCGTCGGTTGCAAACATAACCGCGAGAACGTCATCGGTTCTTGTGCCTATCTTTGGAGTGACCTCAACCCGTCCCCAAAGAGTGTGCCATCCGCTGCCTCGGAAGTCGTTTATAGGCATTTGCTTTCCGTTTATCGTGCGGTTGTTATTCTCGCCGCCTATACCGACTATATCAAGAGTGCTGTCGGAGAGGTAGGTCGCTACGAGCTTTCCGCCGCCGTTTGTGAGAGTTACGCGGTTTCCGTCTATTTTCGGCTCGTTTTCCGCGTGGAGAAGAACCGATTTTTTTAAGTTGGAGCCTACTGCGGTTATTCTGTCATAGCAGGCGAAGATCAGGGGGAATTCCTTAGAATCGGTGAAGATAGAGAGCATTCTTCTCGAAAGATACTGAACCTCCTCGTCGTAGGCGGGGGCAATGTTACTGGCGATATAGGCGTAATCGGTCTTGCCGTCCTTAAGCGCATACGAAGCGCCCTCTCTTTCGGCTACGCGGTGCTTTTTCATAGACAGCCACGCGTCAAGGCTTCCAACTCCGTTTATGTAGCGCTGGCTGCCCGAATATTTGCCGCCCATCGTTTCCGCTTTCTCGGGGTTGAATACAGTGACGCCGTTGTGGGCAACGGTAGCAGAGGAGTAAAGGCAGCCGCACCAGTCGTAAATACCCGAATCGCGCGCGAGCAATTCCTTGTAAAATATCTGGAATGTACCTGCATCGGCATGCTCGTGAATGCCTGTGGTAAGCTCGCCCGCCTTCATATATACTGCAGGGGAGTCGGGGTCGTCCCACTCGCGTCTTGCAAGCATTCTGTTCAGGTAAAGAGGAGTGTAGTACAAGGTGGGATAGCCCTCGTGACGGTTTGTCGGAGGGATAATATCCAAGACCTCGGAGGCGTAAACGATTTCCTCGGGTGTAGCGAGCTCGCTGACGATGCCCGGATTTTTGTCGAGAACCTGCGCGAGAAGCGCACTATCCTTGTAAATCGCCGCCATAATGAGAGAGTTTGTGAGAACCGAGGTGTATGCAAAGTTCTTCATGTCCTTGGTAGGATTATCTCCGTCGCTCCAGAAGGAGTTGTTGGGAAGCTCCATATACCACGCAGACTTTACGGTTTCGAGTATAGTGTCGTTGTGAGGGTTCTTGCCAAAGAGAACCTTGTGTGCAAACGAGCCCCACATATCCGCAGCCTGTCTGACAATACCGTAGTGAATGCCCTGCGTTACGCTTCCGCATTTGAAGAGAGCGTTTCTTTCGGGAATGAAGACGTTGAAATAGCGCGCCGCAACGTACTCCCACCAATCGTCGTCCTCGTCGTAGAAGGCGATAGCGCCTGCCATATAGTGCTGGGTAAGCTGTCTTTCCGCACCGTGTCCCATAAAGCTGCTCTGCAGGTTGGGAGGGTAGCCGACCTCCATCTTTCTCGTAACTGTGTAGTTATGGAATAACGGGTCGTCGTTCTGGAGAAGACCGCTGTCACCTGCCACGGTATAGTTGATAGTTCCTGCTCTTAAG
>JAZSIJ010000032.1:0-8639 GCA_045533755.1 Eubacteriales bacterium
AGTCGCTCGTCGGTGAGGAGCGAAATCGGCTCACACCCCGAATTCAGCGCAACCTCGATTACCGTCGGGCTCTCGGCGATGAAAATTCCGCGGTCGGGCTCAAGCCTGTTTCGCAGCTGCGCTCCCGTGAGTCTCACGAAAAGGTCGAGCTCGGGCGCGTCAAAGTCATATATCTTTATAAAATTCGGCATAAAATCCTCTCGGCATTTTTCTTATATTTTAACATATTTTTTCGGGCTTGTCCATAATTTAGCGAGTAATCGACAAATTTTTCTTGTAATTTTGCACTGATTATGTTAAAATATAATTCGTCAGTAATTACTAGTCAGAGGTAAAAATGGGAAGAGTTTCATTTACGGGCTACAGACCCGAAAAGCTTCCGTTCAGGGAGGGTGAGGACGAGAGATATCTTTGCTTTCGCAGAACGATATACAGAGTAATAAAAAGGCTTGCCGAGCTTGGATACACCGATTTTATATCGGGGATTGCTATGGGCTTTGACACCTGGGTTGCCGAGGAGGTCATAAGGCTTAAGGCGGAAATCCCGACGCTAACGCTTGAGTGCGCCGTCCCGTTTCCCGAGCAGGCGGAGGGGTGGCCGAGAGAGGATAAAATCAGGCGCTCGCGCATCGTTGAGGACTCCGACAGCGTCACGATAACCTCACCGGAATATACCAAAGGAGCCTATTTTAAGCGCAACAGATATATGGTAGACAAATCCGAGATTCTCGTCGCCTGCTACGACGGCAAATCGGGAGGCACGGCGTACACCGTGGAATATGCAAAAAAGAAGGCAAAAACGGTAATACAGATAAATCCCACCGATATGGTGGTTACGGTAATTGCAGGTAAGAATCCGTAGGCAAGAGAGAATGAGCCGAAAAAGAGGAAATTTCAGTTTTTTGAGATTTCCTCTTGACTTTTTGTGGAGCTTGTGATAAAATAACAAGCGATATATAACAAATGATATATTTAGGAGGGTGCTATGCCGCCAAAGCTAAGAGTAACCAAAGAGGAAATAATAAGGGCGTCTATTGAGCTTGTGCGAGGCGAGGGCGAGACGGCAATCAACGCGCGAGCGATAGCGTCGTTTTTGAACTGCTCGACACAGCCGGTCTTTTCTAACTTCGGCTCGATGGAGGAGCTTCACGCCGAGGTCATAAGGACTGCGTACGGAATTTACCTCGATATTATAAAAAAGGAAGCCGAAAGCGGAAAATATCCGACCTACAAGGCATACGGAATGGCGTATATTCGCTTTGCGAGGGAGGAAAAGGAGCTTTTCAAGCTACTCTTTATGTGCGACAGAGATGGCGGAGAGCTTATTCCAACGGAGGACTTTGAGGTTTCGGTTGAGATGATTATGAAGGCAAACTCCGTATCGAGAGAGGTTGCCGAGCTTATGCATCTTGAGATGTGGAGCTGCGTTCACGGCATTGGCACGATGCTCGCCACCTCATTTCTGTCTCTCGACGAGGAGCTTATCAGTGGTATGCTGACCGACGTATATCAAGGAATACGCGCAAGACACACGGCTGCAAGGAAGGAAGAAAATGGACGCAATTAAAATTGATGGGCTTACTAAGCGCTACGGCGACTTGACGGCGGTTGACGCTCTTTCGCTTTCCATCGAGGAGGGAGAGCTCTTTTCTCTGCTCGGTGTGAACGGAGCGGGCAAGACCACGACTATTAAAATGCTCTCCTGCTTGACGAGGGCAGACGGTGGCGACGCCTACGTTCTGGGCGAGAGCATTGTCAAAAATCCTGCGGCGGTAAAGGCAAAAATCGGCGTATCTCCGCAGGAAACCGCCGTCGCGGCAGGACTGTCGGTTAAGGAAAATCTTGAGCTTATATGCGGAATTTACGGCTTTTCAAGAGAAAAAACGGGAGAGAAAATATCCGAGCTTTCGTCTATGCTCGGGCTTGACGGTGTTATGAACAGAAGAGCAGGGAAGCTTTCGGGCGGATACGCGCGCAGGCTCAGCATTGCTATGGCGCTTATCTCCGAGCCGAAGGTGCTCTTTCTCGACGAGCCAACGCTGGGGCTCGATGTTATCGCGAGAAGCGAGCTTTGGGATATTATTCGCTCGCTTAAGGGCAGGGTCACGGTTATTTTAACAACGCACTATATGGAGGAGGCAGAGGTGCTCTCCGACAGAATAGCAGTGATGAAGGACGGCAGGCTTCTTCTATGTGATGCCCCCGACGGCATCAAGGAAAAGACGGGCGAGCAGACCGTTGAGCGCGCATTTATCAAGATAGTTAGGGGGGACGTGAAATGAGAAGGCTGACCTTTGCGAAAAGAAACCTCAGGGAAACCCTGCGCGACCCCTTGAATCTATCCTTCCTTTTCGGTTTTCCCGTCGTGCTCTTACTCTTGCTCTCGGCAATTCAGGCGAATATCCCCGTCAGCCTCTTTGAAATAGAGAGTCTTGCGCCGGGAATTGCCGTTTTTGGACTTGCCTTTATGACGCTGTTTTCGGCAACCCTCATATCAAAGGACAGACAGAGCAGTCTCATGCAGCGCCTTTATACAACCCCGATGACCTCGGTTGATTTTATCCTCGGATACACCCTTCCGATGATACCGATAGCTCTGGCTGAGGGCGTTGCGACATACGTTTTTGCGGTAATATTGGGGCTTGAAATAGGCGTAAACATACTCCTTGCAATTCTATTCGTTATCCCGACGGCGCTCCTTTATATAGCTATCGGGCTTCTGTGCGGAAGCGTCTTCAACGACAAGCAGGTGGGCGGCATCTGCGGCGCGCTTCTGACCAACCTCTCGGCGTGGCTGTCGGGAATATGGTTCGACCTCGAACTCGTTGGCGGAGTGTTTAAGAGGGTGGCCTACGCTCTCCCCTTCGTTCACGCGGTAGAAATGGAGCGCGCAGTCCTAGCCGGACGTCTCGCAGACGCCATGCCGCATCTTTTGTGGGTAGTCGGCTACGCGGCGGTTATTCTGACGGCGGCGGTGCTCTTATTTCTCAGGCAGATGAGGAAGCAATAAGGACGGTAATAATAGGGCATCTCAGAGGCGAAAATTTGAGATGCCCTATTGACATTTAATGGAGTTTATGGTAAAATAGCAAAAGAATAGTTAATTATTATAAATACATAAGCAAAAGAGGAAATCAAATGAGAGTTTTGGCAATAGGCGCGCATCCCAACGACATCGAGATTGCCTGCGCCGGCACACTTCTTAAGTGCAAGGCAAGAGGCGACGAGGTCTTCGTCTGCCACCTTTCCAACGGCGACCTCGGTCACGAGATTATCGAGCGCGACGAGCTCGGTCTTATGCGCAGACAGGAGGCAAAGAACGCAGGAAGCCTCGGTGGCTTTACTGTAATCTGGGGCGGCTTTACCGACCTTTGCGTCTTTGACAACAAAGAGGCAGTTGACAAGGTTGTTAAGGTTATCCGCGACGTTGACCCCGACTTTATTATTACGCACAACCCCGACGACTATATGCCCGACCACACTGCAGCGAGCAAGCTCGTATTTTCCGCCTGCTTCGCGGCAACCGTGCCTCACTACAAGGCAGAGGGCGAGAAGCCTGCAAAGCTCGTTCCCCTTTACTATATGGACACTCTCTGCGGCGTTGAATTCAACCCCACCGAGTACGTTGACGTGACTCCCTTTATTGACAAGAAGCTTGAGATGCTCAACTGCCACGCGTCTCAGATAGTTTGGATGCGCGACCATGACAACATCGATTTTCCCGACATGGTCAGAACCTGCAGCCGTTACCGCGGCTTCCAGTGCGGTGCTGACTATGCCGAGGGCTTCCGCCAGTGCCACGTTTATCTTAAGGGCACGACGAAGAGAATGCTCCCCTAATTCGAAATATTAAAAATAAAAATAAATTTCAGAGAGGTAATTTACTATGAATTTCATTTCTACCGTTAAAGGCTCTGCTCTTGAGGGCTTCTATCCTGCAGGCTGGGATTACGACAAGATTTACACATCTATCTACACCTCAAGCAAGGTGCTCTGCCGTCAGGACTTCTGGCATCCCGAGTTCAACCCCATCAAGTGCGATAACCTCACCGAGTTCGAGACCTATATGGGTCACGAGATCGCACTCAAGATAAAAGAGGCAAGAGATGCCGGCAAGAAGATTGCCTTCATTCTCCCCGTAGGCCCTATGGGTATGTACAAGTGGGTAGTATTCTTCATTAAGGCATGGGGCGTATGCTGCGACCACGTTTACACCTTCAATATGGACGAGTGGGCTGACGGCGACGGAAACACCCTCGCTTCGGATAACACCGGCTCCTTCCAGTACGCAATGGAGCAGGCTCTCTTCAATCCTCTCGGCGAGCTTACCGTTCCGAAGGATCAGAGAAACTTCGCAACCAAGACAAACCTTCCCACCTACCCCGAGAAGATAGCGGCTCTCAAGGCTGAGGGAGCAGAGCTCGTTCTCGTTTACGGTATCGGAAGAATGTGCCATATCGCTTTCTGGGAGCCCACCTTTGCGGCTGATTACGCAACCGTTGAGGAGTGGGAGGCAGCACCCTACAGAATCGGTGCAAAGCTTCATCCCCTCACCGTTGAGCAGAATGCTCTTACCAGCTTCAAGTCGAGAACTCCTCTCGTTCCTTGCCGCGCTAACACCATCGGCCCCGGTCTCTTCCTTCAGGCTGACTACGCTATCGGCGGCGCTGACGGTACTCTCGGACGCGGAATGCAGTGGCAGGGTCTTTCCTTCTGGATGACTCTCCGTCACGGCAAGACTCCTTGGATAACCAGCTCTTACATTCCTTACATCAAGGGTAAGCTCTTCTTCCTCGGCGAGCTTGCAGGTCCTCTTGTTGCAGAGTGCAACTAATATGGATAACAGATCCGGAATTGCCCTCGTAGGAACTATCCTCGTCGACAAAATTAACGAGATAGCTTCCTACCCCGCATCGGGCGAGCTGACTAAAATTCTGTCGGTTTCGCGCGCGGTTGGAGGCTGTGTTTGTAATTCGGGAATTGATGTAAAGCGCGTTGCTCCCGAAATCCCCGTAATTGCTGTGGGAAAGATAGGCAACGACGAGAACGGCGACTTTTTGGTCAAAACCTTTGAGGAAAACGGCGTTGACGCCTCGCTCCTTAAAAGAGGCGATACTCCGACGAGCTTCACCGAGGTTATGAGCATCACGGGCGGCGGTCAGCGTACCTTCTTTACCTATCCCGGCGCTTGCGCCGAGTTCGGCTACGACGACGTCGATTTCGAGAAGCTTAACGTGAAAATGCTTCATCTCGGGTATTTCCTGCTTCTTGATAAGGTTGATGCCGGCGACGGCAAGAGGATACTGAAGCGCGCAAAGGAGCTCGGTATCAAGACCTCAATTGACCTTGTCAGCGAGAACAGCACGAGATACCACATCGTAAAGGATTGCCTGCCCTACGTTGACAACGTTATCATTAACGAGCACGAGGCGGGAATGATTGCCGATATTGAGCCCAAGATAGAAAATCTCGAGAAGATTGCGCGCAAAATCAAGAGCATGGGAGTTTCCGAGAGGGTTATAATTCACATGCCCGAGATTTCTGTATCTCTTTCCGACGAGGGCTACGTTGAGTTTCCCTCGTGGGAGCTTCCCCGTGAGATAATTAAGGGAAAAACGGGCGCGGGCGACGCATTCTGCGCCGGCGCGCTTATCGGAATTTACAGAGGTCTTGGCGAGCGTGAAATACTCGTTCTCGCGTCAAAGGCGGCAACGGCTTCCTTGACTGCTCCCGATTCCATCAGCGGAATGGTCAGCGAGGCGGAGATTGACAAATTGCTCGAGAGCCTTAATATCAGATTCTAGTGATGTGAAAGCCTATAAATAGGCGCAGCCGAATAAAAAACAGGCGGAGACACTGCATTCACGGTGTCTCCGCTTTTATCGGTGGATATTCATTAAGCTTTAATTTTTCTTATCCGTGAGCCCTAGGAGATAATCGGTAGTAACTCCGTAGAAGCCGGAAAGCTTGCGAAGATAGCTGACGGGAATCTCGCGCTTTCCGCTCTCGTACAGGCTGTACTGCTGCTGCGAGATGTATAAAAAATCGGCAACTTCACTTTGCGTTTTTTCTCTCTCGTTGCGAATCTGCTTTATTCTCGGGTAGTACATTGTAGTTCCTCCGTTTGAAAAATTAAGTCTGCGCTTCATCGTAATAGCTCTTGATTATTTTGTTTGCTGATGCGATGGAGTTAAAGTATTCCTCGTCTGTGATGCCGGGATGAAGTCTGCCGAACTCTGCTGTCAGATATCCGTCAAAGCCGTTTGCCTTAAGAAGCTGCATACAGCGCTTGAAGTCGATGCCGCCCTCAAGAAGCATAACGTAATTTCCGCCCTTGTTGACGGCTGAGGGTGTGGTTCTCTTGTAGTCCTTGACGTGAATTTTGAAAATTTTGTCGCCGATTATATCTATCCAGTGAACAGGGTCGGAGAAGGAATACATATTTCCGAGGTCGAGATATGATCCGACCATATCCGAGCCAACCTCCTCGATAAAGGAGAGAACGTCGTAGGGAGAAAGGAAGAAGGCGTTGCCTACGTTTTCGACGCCGACCTTGATGCCGTATTTCTCAATCACGGGCAAGAAATCGCGCATATTCTTTATGCAATTGGCTCTCGACTCAGCGAGAAGCATTCCGTCGTTCATTCCGCCGGGGACGGTGAGAATGGTGTCTGCGCCGAGAAGCTTTGCAACTCGGAGCTGCTTTTCGGTAACGGCGAAAAGGGCCTGACGGCTCGCCTCGTCACAGAGAGGCCATTTGCCTGCGGATTGATCCGAGGATATGCTGGGGACAACCAAGCCGTACTTTTTGACAAGCTCGCCAACGGCGAGAATTTCCTCATCGGTGGAGTCAAGCGTAAAGGAATGCTCGGAGCGCCCCTTTGCGTCAACGTTAAATTCAATAGCCTCAAAGCCTGCCTTTTTCGCCGCGGCGAGGCAATCCTCAAAGCTGTATTCGTTAGGGAAAGCCCATGCGTTTATTGATATTTTCAATGTAGTGTTCTCCTTTCGACGATAAAAAATCAATAGCTGTTTTGTGAAAAAATGAAAGAAAAATGCTAAAAACTCACATAATCCTTGACAATTTCACAAGTTTAGTATACAATGTAATTGAATATAAAGCAATGGACAAATCAACGGATAATGTGCACAAATCGCCGACGAGGTATGTTTATGGAAAGAAAAAGCGAGATTGTAAATCAATCCTATTTTTTGATAAATGAAGACCCTATAAGCAGTGACTGCGCCGATTACAGCATCGATTTGAGGGTAAATTGTTGCGGTGAGGCGGTTCTTCGCCGCGAGTGGAGGCCTCACTCTCTTAGGACGAGAAAGGATTTTTATTTGATTTATTCGCTGGGCGGAGATATCGTGGGCCAGATTAACGGCGCACCCGTGATTTTAGAAAGAGGAGACACAATCTGCGTTTTTCCGGGTACTGAGTACTCCTTCGGTGCAAAGTTTCCGGCCAGCGAAAGAGCGCATTACTTTTGGATACATTTCACCGGCTCGGAGGCGGAGAGCACGGTGCTTCGTTCGGGGCTCACGTTTAACAAGGTGTATTCGCCCGGACACTGCGATGACGTCTTTTCTCTTTATGAAAAGCTTTTTTCCGAGTTTCGTGTTCACGGAACGAATTTTGACTATGATAACGCGATACAGCTCCGTTATATTCTTTACATTTTCGGTAAGGCGGCGAGAAAAAAGAGCGTGAGCAGGCTCGACAAATCCTTAAGGTATATTCACACGCACCTACGCCATAACATCTCGGTTGAGGATCTTGCCGCTATGGAATATCTCGGCGTCAGCCGTTACAGAGAGATTTTCAAGTCTATAACGGGAATGTCTCCCATCGAGTACGTCGCAAGGCTTCGTATCGGCAGAGCAAAGGATCTTTTGACTCAAAATAACGCTTCCATAGAGGAGGTTGGCGAGGCGTCGGGATATGCAAACCGATACTATTTTCAGCGTTTATTTAAAAAATATACAGGACAGACGCCCGGCGAATACCGCCGAGGTAACAAAAGGTAAAAATGCAAAGGAGAGGCTGTCTCGTTAAGAATTCGGGAAAGCCAAGACGAAAATAGAGTGGAGATGCTGAATTAACAACGTCTCCACTCGTTTTTTATTTTCTCTTGCCTAAGCCCCTGATGCATAAAAGTGATAGAGGCTTATTTATCAAACACTTTTGCGCACTCGGCGAGAAGCCGCCTTATTTCAAGGTGCTGGGGGCAAATCCTCTCGCACAAGCCGCACCCAATGCAGTCGGAGGCTCTGCCGCCGTCCTTGACAGCGCTCTTATAGGAATACACGGCGTCGCCCTTGCAGCGTTTTTTCTTGTTCATAGCGCTGAAAATTTTAGGAACGTTTATCCTTTTAGGGCAGCCCTCGGTGCAGTATTCGCAGGCGGTACAGGGAATAGTCTCCTCGTTGCGTATTATCTCGCCGACCGAGAGAAGTGTTGCCTTTTCCTCCTCGGTGAGAGGAACGAAGTCCTTCATATAGGAAACGTTTTCCAAAACCTGCTCCATATTGCTCATACCCGAGAGCACCATAAACACGCCCTCAAAGCTCGCGGCAAAGCGTATGGCGTAGGAGGCAGGGCTGCCGTCGCCGAGTGTGCGGAGAAGCGCCATTGC
>JAZSIJ010000038.1:0-12430 GCA_045533755.1 Eubacteriales bacterium
CGATCCGACTTCAGGCGGGCTCCTACGCGAGCGACAAGATCTGCCGCTTCGACTTCTCCCACTTCCAGGCTCTCACTGCCAAGGAGATAGCAGATGTCGAGGCGCACGTCAATCAGCAGATCGGTTTTGCTTCTCCCATTATAACCAAGGAGACAGACATCGAGACCGCAAAGAAGGAAGGCGCTATGGCTCTCTTCGGCGAAAAGTACGGCAAAACGGTTCGTATGGTCAAGATGGGCGACTTCTCCACCGAGCTTTGCGGCGGTACTCACTGTGCAAACACCAGCGAGGTCGGTCTCTTTAAGATCATTTCCGAGTCCTCGGTTGCCGCAGGCGTAAGACGTATTGAGGCTATTACCGGACTTAACGTTCTTGACCTTATCAACCAGAAGGACGCTCTTATTAACGAGACAGCCCGTGAGCTTAAGGTTCAGAACTCCGCAGACATTGCAAAGAAGGCTGCCGCTACCGTTGCAGAGCTTGCAGCTGCAAAGCGTGAGATCGAGTCGCTCAACTCCAAGCTCGCAGCTACCAAGCTTGATTCGCTCCTTTCGGGCGCAAAGGCTGTCGGAAGCGTAAACCTCTGCACCGCTCGTTTCGACGGCATGGCTATCGAGGTTGCACGTTCCCTTGCTGACGAGATCAAGGCAAGCCGCTCCGACGTTGTTGCAGTTCTTGCTGTCGCAACCGACGGTAAGCTCAACTTCATCACCGTTTGCGGCGCCGATGCCGTCAAGGCAGGCGCGCACGCAGGCAAGATCGTTTCCGCGGTTGCCGCTGTCACCGGCGGTAAGGGCGGCGGACGTTCCGACAACGCTATGGCGGGCGGACGCGACGCTGCTCTCATCGCAGACGCTCTCGCAGTAGCAGAATCCACCCTCGCAGGTATGCTGAAGTAATATATACCCAAACATCCTCTCCGAATCCGGGGAGGATGTTTTTAATATAAAAAGAACACCGCACCCGCGCAAAGCGCGGATGCGGTGTTCTTGCATATTGGGATAAACGCGGAAATTAATCTGCGGTAAGTCCCGAACGCTCAATACCCTGTACCAGGAAGTTCTGGCAGAAGAGGTACATGATAACCAGCGGAAGGATGATGAGCAAACCGCAGGTGTTTCTGATTGCCGAGTAGTAGAGATTCTGACCGGGATAGTCCGTCTCAAGCGACGAGGGAATGTCTACAACGTCGGGCATAAGCACCGTCTTATTGGTCGTGAAGAAGAGCGTGGTGTAGAAGTCATCGGTCCACTGCCAAGAGAAGGCAAAAAGGAATACGGTGATCATCATCGGCACCGACAGAGGCAGAATGATCTGCAGGAAGGTACGGCCTGTACCCGAACCGTCGATGTATGCCGACTCTTCAAGCTCGTTCGGAACGCCCATGAAGAACTGACGAAGCATGAATACGTAAAGACCGTTCTTAAATCCAAGTCCGGTGAGGGAGAGGATGATGAGAGGCCAATACGAGTTGTTAAGGTTAAACGCGCCATCCTCAACTACAGCCTGAAGGAACTTCGACGTAGGCTCAGCTCCGAAGATATTGATATTCGCAAGAATATCGTTGAGGAATCCGATCTCGCCGACCGTTGCATTACCCGAGAGGAACTTGATGATTCCGAAGATATCGAAATAACGGAAGTTCATAAACATCGAGTACTGAATTGTCTGGTGAGGAACGACCATCGTGAAGATAACTGCCATGAACACGAGGCTTGCGCCCTTGAACTTGAACTTTGCAAGTCCGTATGCTACAAGACAGCAGATGAAGGTCTGGATAAGCGCGGTGGATCCGGCAAGGAGAAGTGTATTTCCGAATGCCGAGAAGTATTCATTCTCAAGTAGAATGAACTTATACATGTCGATCGAGAATTCCTTGGGGATAAGCATGACTGTTACGTCAACGAAGTCATTTCTACCCATGAAGGAACCTGCGATCTGCGTAAAGAAGGGGTAAAGTACGATGTAGGAAATACCGAGAAGCAGGACGAAGCGGACGATATACCAAATCACACCGCCGACGAAAGCCATATTGATGAACTTCGCCTTGAGTCTTTCCTTAAGCGGGGTACGCTCAAATTCAACTCTGATCTTATTCTTTGTCTCCTTAGTGATCTGAGGAGCACCTGTCTGTTGTGCGTTCATTGAAATATCCTCCTTTCCTTAGTCTTTCTTCTGATAGAATACGAACGCAGAAGCGATACCTGCTACCGCAGCTACGATGAGAATTACGATCAGGAAGTACATACAGGACATCGCAGAGGAAATTTCCTTACCGCCGCTTGCCTGAGTATAAACCCTATCGATAAACACCATTACCGTATTTTGGTCTGTGGTGAACGAGTCGATAATCGTGTAAACCGCGTTAACCAGGATCATCGGGCTTATCATCGGGAAGGTGATCTTCCAGAAGGTTTCCCAACCGGTTGCACCGTCGATCGAGCAAGACTCATAGATCGCGGGAGAGATCGACTGAAGACCTGCAAGGAAGATAAGCATCTGTACGCCGGAACGGTTTACGATGTCATAAATGTTGTTGATCATTGTAGCAACGTATTCAACAAGCTCTGTACCAACCTTCATGCCGGAAAAGAGTGCCTGAATATCGATCGCGGAAACGATCTCTGCTGCGGTACTTGTTTCGGTACCCTGCTCAATACCTTCTTCACCCATATCGTCCATGATGTTCTGCGATGCGATGGACTCCATAAGACCCGTGGAAATGATAACGGGAACGAAGAGGATCGCACGGAATGCTGCACGGCCTGCCATCTTCTGGTTAAGAAGAACAGCCATGAAGAGCGAGAACAGGATGATCGCGGGAATGTCGAACGCCAGCTCCTGAATACCTGTTACCAGGGTCTTAACGAAGTCGGGGTTGACGAAGAGAGCTTCCATATAGTTCGTAAAGCCTACGAACTCGGAGATCTGTCCCTCACCGGGAACGATCTGTACTCGGCAGAAGCTGAATACGATCGAATCCCAGATCATAGGAAGGTAGATGGCGATAAAGCCAAAGAGGAAAGGCAATACAAAGAAATAACCTGAGCGAGCCTTACGTCTGTCAAGCGATGCGCTGCTGCGGCGCTTTTTGGGAGCCTTGGTCTTCTGCTCGCTGACAACGTTATTAAGTTTCATTTCGTTTGTCATTTTCTTCGCCTCCTTTAGTTAATTTTTGCAAATGTGAAGCTTTCGGGCTCCTGGCCGGTAACGACCTTGATGCCACCGTAAGTTTCAAGAGTGTAGGTTACGCCGTTAAACTCAACGGTAACTGCGTAATCGTTGTAGTTGAGAAGGAAGAATGTTCCGCCCTCATATTCAAGGTAAACGATGTTTCCGCTGTCGTCTGTGTACTTGGTGTACTCATACTCGGGAATCTCTTCCTCTGTCTCTTCAGTTTCCTCTTCAACAACCTCGGGCTCGTGGAGAACGAGAGAACCGTCAGCCTTAACCTCAACGCGGAGTGCGGTGAGCTTGAGATCTGTGCTGGTGTTGGGGATAACTGCCTTTGCAAGCTCAAGAGTTTCAATGAACTTAGCAAATGTGAGGTCAACTATTGCGTTTCCTTCTGTGGTGTTCTTAACGGTCTCGTTATAAACGTTCTCGAGAGCACCGAGGAACTGTGCAGAGTAGACGCCCTTGAATTCTGCGGAGTTGTAATAATCCTTCGCAATAGCGGAATTCTTGAGTGCCTTGTTGAGGGTATCAACCTGAGTGGTGAACGACTTGAAGAGGGTGTTAACACTGGTGATCTGGCTCTTTACATAACCGAATGCGGTGTTGTAATTCTTGAGAGCTGCCTGATACTCGGTAAGGATGTTGGGGTTGGATGCCATTGCGGCATTATATGCCTCAAGTACCTTAGTGTAGCTGTCTACTCCCTCGAATGCCTTTGCTGCTGCAAGATTTGCTGCTGATTCATCAGCAGCTGCCTGAGCAGTAATAACACCTGACTCTGCAGCTACGAGCTGTGCGAGTGCGTTCTTAAGATCGTTGTTGTCGATAAGGAACTGACCTCTCTGCTTGGTGAGATCGTTCTTTTCCTGGGAGAGAGTGGTGTACTCGGAACCGAGCTTACCGCTCTTGGCGTTCTTGTAGGTGTTAACTGCGGTCTCTGCTGTCTTGAGAGCTGTTTCTGCAGCCTTGTACTCTTCAGTGGTCTGGCAAGTCTTCTGCCACTTGGTGATGTAGTCGTTAAGGATATAACCTGCGCCCTTTACAAGGCCGTCGTTACCCTTCTCTACCTCGAGAAGAACGTTGGTCTCAACACCTTCAAGGATCTGAGGAATGGGTGCCTTCTGATACTTAACAGTCATAATGTTAAGGATCTCGGTTGCGAGCTTGATCTGGGTCTTAGCGTCTGCACCGTTGATCTGCGCTGTAAGTTCAGCGAGCTTTGCATCGGTGGGAGCAACAAGCTTTTCGTACCAATCCTTGTAGGTTGCATCCTCGAGGTAACCGTCAAGAATCTGCTGGAGAGCAAGCTTCTTAGCGTTTACGTCATCAACAAGCTTGGTATATTCGGAGCTTGTAAAGTAGGTCTTCTCCATAGCCGCGATCTTTTCTGCTTTTTCTGCCTCAGCATCTGCAAGAGCCATGTAATCTGCTGCGAGCTTCTCATAAGCTGCCTTGACGGAAGCCTCGATTGCGGTGCGGAGAGATTCGATGGCCTTTTCGCTTGCAGCAACTGCTGCTACTTCGTCAGCGATCTCTGCAGCGGACATATAGTTCTCAACTGCTGCTGCAGCTGCCTCAGCCTTTGCCTTGAGATCAGCAAAGCTTGCATCTGCTGCAATGTAGAGAGCGTCAAGGGCATCCTGAGCAGCCTTGATATCAGCCTTTGCATCTACGATCTTCTGCTCGTAGTCTGCAATGTAGGTGATAATGAGCTTATGCTCGGTGCTGTCGGGATAGGAGATGGAGTAGGTTGAGAGAGCATTCTGGAGGTAGCTGAGAACGATCTCAAGAGTAGAGAGCGAGTACTTCTTATCTTCAACAGCCTTAAGCTTAGCATCGAAATCAGCATTTCCTGCGAGCTTAGCCTTGAGGTCGGACTGAGCCTTAGTGTAGTCGCCGTCTGCCATCTTTGCAAGACCGTTGAGATTGGTGAGGTGCTGGGCGATTGCTTTTTCAGCAGCTTCCTTAGCGTTGATAGCATCTGCGTATGCACGTGCATCGTCAAGAGAAGCTACGAAGCCGGTGAGATTTGCGAGTGCGTTGTCAACTGCGATCTGCTTTACGCTGTAATCAGCAGAGGTGGTATCGGTAATAGCATCACGTGCTGCAACTGCAGTGTCGTATGCATATACGAGAGTGGGGATAGCGGTAACCTTAGCGCTTATTGCGTTTTCCATTGCGAGCTCGAGAGCAGCTTCCTTCTCTGCAATCGCGTTGATAGCGGTCAGGAGAGAGGTCTGTGCCTTCTGGTCAGCTGCAATAAGGTCTGCGCGAAGCTTGTTGGAGCCGGTGAGAACGAGGCTCGAGAAGGAGTTGTTTGCTCTGCTCCATGCGTTTGCAAGTGAATAAGCATCCTCAAGAGGAGCCTTAACTGCCGCATACGCAAGTGCGTTCTTAACGAGAGTATTCATACCGGTTCTTACGGTAACGACGCCCTTCTCGTTGATGTTGATTGCACCGTCGTAGTAACCGCTGATATCATTGTAGAGCTTGTTGATCTCATCACTTGCGGTCTTGGAAACGGTTGCTGCGTATACACGACCCTCGAGGAGTGCCTGCTGAAGTTCCTTGCGAGCTTCTTCAGCTGCAATCTCTTCTGCAAGTGCCTCTTCCTTCTTGAGAGCCTCTTCATCCGCGAGTACTTCATCAGCATCGGGGATACGCTCGCCGATCAGGAACTGGTGTCCGACGATCTTCGAAAGCTGGAGCTCCTTGGTGAGGTCATTGAGGACGGTGTAATACTTGACAACGTCATCCTTAAGGATGTCGTAACGTACGGAATAGTACTTCTGGAGGTTGTAGTCTTCCTTGAGCTCTTCGTAGTTTTCATAGCAAAGAACGAAGTAAAGACCTGCGCCGTTTTCGATTGCCTTGAGCATGCTGTAACCAATGTTACCTTCCATGTTCAGAGGAGTACCTGCAAACTCAACGCTTCCGTGGAGAACTACACCAATGAAAGGAACTGCGTTTGCGGAGTTGTTGTAACGGCTGGAATCAAGAGGCATATTGAGAATGTAGTCAACATACTTCCAGGTGTATGCGTTTGCACCATCGGTCATTACGAGATCGTAATCTTCATCCATCTTGGAGAAGAGTGCCTGGGTATGCTTCTTAGCGTCATCACGGTTGTAAGGCTCATCCTCGTCAAAGTCGGAGTTGAGGTCTGTACCGAGGGAACTTACCGAGATGCCTGCAAGAGCAGCAGTGTCCTCGTAATTCTTGAGAAGGTTGGATGTGAGCTTATCATAGAAGTGAGTAAAGTAAGCGGAGGAGATAGCAAGCTCGAAACGTCCAACGTGTGTCTGACGTGTTGCACTGTAGTAACGACGGGACATATAGGTATCGTTGATCGACTTAACGATATGCTTCTTGAGGCGGAGGCCGTCGAAGAAGTGGTCGCTCTGGCTATATGCAAAGTCGAACTCGGGGAATACCTCAAAGCCCTTCTCTGCCGAGTAATCAAGGAGATCCTCGTATCCGTCTTCACCGCCAACCGACTTTTCCCACTCAAGCTTATAGGGAACGGATGAGTACATACCGCCGTTAGCATAACCGGTAAGCTTGAACTTGATGTTGTTTACGCCCTCTGCGGAGAGCTCATCATACATTGTCTTGACGTTTTCAAAGGATGTGAGAGAGGTCATTACGTTTACAGGGATGGACATGATCTTCTCGAGAGTTTCGAGAGTACCAAATGTCTCGATATACATAGGAATGTCTTCCTGTACATCTTCAGCGGTAAGTGCATCAAGCTCGCCCTTATCATAGAGATAATCGCGATATGCTTCTGCCATACCCATCCAAGTGCACTCGTAGTAATCGTTGATGCCCTTTTCTTCAGCGATACGCTCGTCGGTGAGCATGATGTAACGGATCTTGTAGTTACCTACGTACTTACGGGAGGAAACAACAGTCCAAGATGCGTTTGCACCAACGGAAATTGCGTTTGCGAGGTTGTAGGAGTCCTTAGGTCTGGGGTAGAAGAGCATCTGTATGGTATTATACTTAGCGGAGGAACCCATGTGGTAGTCGGAAAGCTCAGCAAGAGCGTCACCTTCCTCGATGATTGCCACAAAGCCCTTATCTTCTTCAACAAGAACTTCCTCAATAACTTCCTCATACTTATGAGAGTCAACGATCGAACCGTCCTTATCAACGATAATGACGTTGCCGTTGTTGTCGATTACCTCTTCGGTAGCGAGCTGCTCAACCTTGACCTCTTCGATGCGGTGAGTGTTGGATACGATACCGAATGCGGGGTAACGAATTACCTGCTGGTTAGAGCCGGTGATGGTGTTGTAAGCAAAGTCCTGACCGTAGACCTTACCGTTGATAACTGTCTGAGACTTCTGAACGAGGTCCTCGTGACGGAAGAGGGTACCCGAACCGTCGGGGAAGAAGTTATAACCGGTGTAAAGGTCTTCCTTATCATTGAGGTGGTAGTTTGCACCTGCACCCATATAAGGAAGGATGCTTACGTGAGTGAGCTGATAGAGAGACTCGTCGAAACGGAGACCGTTTGCGGGAAGTCTTACGCTCATACCCTTTTCGTCAAGAGTGTACTCGAGAGCCATCTTGAAGAGAGGGGGCGACTTATCCTGACCAATGTATTCAGTCAGCTGATGGTCGTACTCAAGCTGTTCAAAGGTGTATGCGGGGATGTAGGTCTTGATATAGCCCTCAACGGTAATAAGCTCGTTACGGCTGATATCGGGGGTACATACCCAGATATCCATCTTCTTACAGATAGGATAGAGAGCCTGCATGGAGAGACGCTCTTTTTCGGTCTCTGCCTTTTCAAGACTCTTTTCGGAGTAGAACGCGAGGAGCTTAACGAACTTAAACCACTCGTTGTTACCGTCCTTGGGGTTGCCTGTGGGGGAGGAATCCTTAATCATGTTGTTACGCTTCGCCATGGGAAGGTATTCTCTCCAGTTAAGGATGTTGTAGCCGTTTTCTTCGGAGATCTTGTTGATCTCGTCTGCGAAGGGCTGAAGAATGTTTTCCTCGAATCTGTTCTTCTCGATTACACGAGGAACGAGCATTCTTGCTTCTTCTCTACCGATACTGTACTCTACACGGATACCGTTTTTGATATACTCAAAGTTTACCTGTCCGCGGGCTGCAGCCTCGGTAAAGCTGTTCATAGTCTTATCGGTATCGTTATCGGTATACTTGATAATGATCTGCGAGAAGAGTTCACTTCTGATGTTTTCACTGGTTCCCTTCTTGATGTCGGTTTCAATACCAATATCATAGGGGTTGGAGAGAAGGATCTGACCGGTTGCAAGGTTAACGGTCGCTACTTCGCCGGTGTAGTCGTCTACCCAAAGCTGATAGCCATCCTTTTCGTACATCATTTCCATAGTCGCGAGCTTATCTTTCTCGGACTCGAAGGGGAGAGTAAGATACTGCTTGATTGTAGCTTCCCAGTCGATCTCACCCGGAATGGGCTTGTTGTTATCATCAAGCTCGAAAACATCCGGAACTGCCGAAGCAGCTGAAAGATCGATAGCAAGCGTACCGAACATCATAATAACAGTCAAAAGCAATGCCAATATTCTTTTCATTATTGTATTTCTCCTTTCCTGTCAGTTACATTCGGTAGCTTATCTCGGTTACGATGTTGGTAATAAAGCTTACAATCTTACCAACAAGGGTGGTGAAGAGGATCGCAACGAACATGATGAATACCATTGCTACGATCGTTCCGAGCGATGTGATAAAGTTCTTTGACAGGGTATAATCGTGTGTTACCATCATACCTACAAAGATCAAAAGGACTGTCCAGATGAACGCGACGGTCACGAGAAGGTCTGTGATGTCGAGCTCTTCCTTGAGTGCGAAGTTAGTATAAATGGTACAAGGAACAACCAGAAGAACGAGAGGAAGCAGCGAATATCCGCAAGCAATGAAGATATCCTTGAAGCTGCCTTCACCGTCAAACAGGGTTGTAAGACACCAGTTTGCAACTACCCACAGGAAGAGAGGTACGAGTACGCTCATTGCCTGGGAGAAGATGGTGGTGTATGAATCGTAGGGATTTACAAGGTAGCCGGAACCGATTGCCTGATAGAAGAATACCAGAACGGTTACTACTACGTAAACGATAGCTGCTCTGAGAGAACCTCTCTTTTCGTGCTTGAGGTCCCAGAATCCATCGAAGGGATGGAAGATGAGGTGGAAGCCGTAGAGAAGCTCCTCGACGAAGGTTCTCTTTCCTCCTGCGGTTGCAGCTCTCTTGTTGATCTTTGCAGCCTTCTTGAAGAAGAGGGTTACAAGAACGATAATGCCAACAACGAGAACGGGAACGAGAAGAACGTACTTAGCGATCCACTCTTTTCTGATCTCCTTGTAGGAGTCAGACCAACCGTCGGTATCGTAAGCAGCCTCATAGTAAGGAAGTGCTTCCTCATACTGACCGTTACGGTAAAGAGCGTCACCGATGCCGATGTAAGCAGCGTCGAAGTTGGAGTTTCTCTTAAGAATCTCTTCCCAGTCCTGCTTAGCAAGGTCATACATACGATTGTTCTGGTTTTCGAGAGCCTTGATAAGGATGTCTCCGTACTCAGTACGCTCGTAAATGGTAATGTTATCGGCAGTCGAGTCAAGAATGAGCATCGTGCCGTCGCTCATATAGGTGATACCTTCAATACCCTGAAGGTTACCGAGCTGGGAACCCTTATCGCCGAAGGCGAAGAGGAGGTTACCGTTGTCGTCATAGGTAAATACCTTCTGACGCTTTTCGTCGATGATGGACCAGGTGTGCTCGGGACCGATTGCAACGTCAACGATCTTGGATACGCCTGTGGTTGCACCCTCGGATGCTCTACCCGACATATCGATTTCACCTGCGGGAGCGTAGAAGCCGTTACGTGCCATAACCTCGTCACCGGACTGGTTGAGCATCTTAACGGGAGCGTAGTCACCAGACTTGGACTTTCCGGTAATTGCCTTTCTTACATCACTGTCAGAGATGGTAGAAGTGGTAACGAAGATAAAGCCCTTTTCGTCGATGGTGATGTTGTTGAACTCGGTCGAGATGTTAGCTGCGGAGAGCTCTCTCTGTTCATCAGTCTGGAACATTCTCCACATTCTGTCCCAAGCAGAGATGGAAACCTTCTGTGCTCCGACGAATCTGATGAATGTACCGTCTGCGCTCATAACGATAACACCCTGATAGGTGGTCGAGGATACAACGTAGAGTCTGTTATAATCGTCGACTGCAATAGCGATCGGCTTGTATACAGCACCCTCGTCGAAGAGAGAGGACTTAGGCTGAGGAATGATCTTGATGAAGTTACCTTCTCTGTCGAAGGTTACGATACGGTTCTGGTCAGTATCGCAGACCCAGATGGTATCTGCGGTTACGAACACGCCCTGGGGCTTGTTGAGCTTATCGTCGATACCCTGGTCGTTAACGAACGTGCTGATTTCAAACATAAATTTGTAATAGCGGTCGAGAACTACGATACGGTTGTTGTTGGTGTCGGCAATATAAACATTGTCCTTGTCATCAATCTCGATATCGTGAGGGGTGTCGAGCTCTTTCTCAAGACCCATATCCATATAGTTGATATTCTTGATAGGGGTGTATGCGTCGGGAGACTGAAGAGCGAAACCGTCGATGGAGTAGGTGTAGGTCTGGTAGGTTCTTGCCGCCCCGGCGGGGAGGGCAAGAACGGTTACCATCACGAAAAGAAGGCAGAAAATGCTTATTAATTTCTTCATAAATTGCCTCCTTAATCTTTCATACCGGACGAACCCATCGTTTCGATGATGTTCGACTGGGAAATGACGAATACCGCGATCGGTACCATCATCATAATAACCTGGGATGCAGCACTCGCGCCGGCACGCTTGATACCGCCCGCGGTGATCTGTCCGATTGCGTAGTTGAAGGACTTGAACTGCTCGGAGTGAATGTAGATCGAGGAACCGGCGTTCCACAGACCCTGGAAGCAGTAGATGATAAGTGTAAGCCATGCGGGCTTAACCATGGGCATCGCGATGACCCAGAATGTCTTCCACTCTGTTGCACCGTCAAGTCTTGAGGACTCGAGAACCGAGTCGTTTACGTTGGTCTCCATGAACTGCTTCATGAGGTAGAGTCCGAGAGTCGATCCAAATGCAGGAATGATAAGTGCAAGAGGAGTATCGATAAGGAGGAGTACACTCATGATGGTGAAACGTGTTACTGCGGTAACAGTTTCGTGGAACATAAGAGAGGTACGAATGGTCTTGAAGATCCACTTGCGGCCGGGGAACTTGATCTTTGCAAGAGAGTATGCACACATCGAAGCAAAGAGGAGGTTACCTGCGGTACCGCAGACGGAAACGAGGACCGTGTTGAAAATGTAACGGGAGAAGGGAACCCACGAGGTGTTCATGAGAACGAAAAGGTCGGAGAAGTTATTCAGCGTGGGGTTCATAACTATGAATCTCGGAGGGAACATCCACAGCTCGTCAAGAGGCTTAAGAGACTGCATGACTACGTAGAGCATGGGGAGGAACATAAATGCTCCGAGGAATGTGAGCATTATTGTAATGCCCAGGTCACCGCCGACAGAGCGGTTAAGAACGACCTTATGTTTTCTTGTTCTTAATCTTGCCATCTTACTGACCTACCTTTGAGAGCATTCTCTTGACCAGCACGTTCGCACCGATCATGATTGCGAAGAGTACAACTGCTATTGCGGAGCCGTATCCGACCTCGAAACGGGCACCGAGATAGTCGTTGAGGTGATGCATTATCGTCCACGCGCAGTAGTCAACCGACGGGTTGCCTGCAAGCGCGTCAACAACGCCGCCGAAACCGAACGAGCTGGTGATCGCCATGATAGCACCGAACATCAGCTGAGGTCTCATTGAGGGAAGAGTTACGTACCAAAGCTCCTGCCAATGGTTACGGATACCGTCAACGGCTGCAGCCTCGTACATCGCACGGTCGATACCCTGAAGACCTGCGATAAAGGACAGGAAGGAGGTACCGAGCGAGGTCCAGAGCGCAACGACGATACAGAGAGGCATAACGTACTTTGCATCCTCGAAGAACTGGATCTCCTTGGTGATAAGACCAAGGTCGAGAAGAGTTGCGTTTACCCAACCGTAGGAGTCACCCGAGAAGAGTGTACCCGCGTTATTCGGATGAGCTTTTTGCCGCGCTGATCGAATATGCGGAGATCGGAGAGGGCAAAACTATTCTCGAACTCGGTCCCGGCACAGGTCAGGCTACCGATCCAATCTTGGACAC
>JAZSIJ010000089.1:0-8473 GCA_045533755.1 Eubacteriales bacterium
ATCACCACTTCCGTCACCACTTCCGTCACCACTTCCGTCACCACTTCCGTCACCGCTTCCGTCACCACTTCCGTCACCACTTCCGTCACCACTTCCGTCACCGCTTCCGTCACCGCTTCCGTCGCCGTCACCATCGCCGTCACCATCGCCGTCGCCGTCACCGTCGCCGCCGGGGGTCTGACCCTGATCGTCCTCATCGCCGGGGTCGTTACAGGAAACTGCGAATGCCGCAAAGGAAAGGCAGAGTGCAAGAACGAGTAAAAGTGCTAATATCTTTTTCATTTTGAAATCTCCTTTTGGTTATAACAGATAGATAATTTACTTTTATATTATATATCAAAGGAAACGGAAAGTCAATACTAAATAAATTAACTGTGTGAAAAAAATGAAAACTTTGTGAAAATACACAAAAAATATTGCAAAATCGAGAGAAAGTGTTAAAATAAGATTAGAGCGTATAATTGAAGCGCGATTTAAAATATAATAAACTATAAGTGAAACGGAGATATATATGGAAAGATGGAAAAAACGCGCTGTTGAGCTTTTCGGTGCGCTTTCGCTGACTAACGAGCCCTCACCGTCCGTTATACCCTATTATCCGCAAAAGACCGAGGTTTCCGCTAAAGAGGAGCCCTCCTTGCCGAGAGGGGCGCCCGAATCGGTGGCAATGTCCTCGGTAAGACTTATGAATATGCTCTCGGAGCTTGAGAGCGAAAGACGGGCAAACATTCACAGCATTATGGTTATAAAAAAAGGCGTTGTCGTGTGCGAGGCATCAGCCCCGGGATACAGCACGCATACATGGCACCTTTCTCATTCTATGGCGAAAACCTTGACGGGAATGGCGATAGGACTGCTCGTCGACGACGGTGCTCTTTCGGTCTCGGAGAGAGTGGTTGACATACTCACGGACACTCCCTACAAGGATTCACGCTTTGCCGAGCTTACGGTTCTACATCTGCTTTCTATGAAATCCGGCGTGCCGTTTTCGGAGATTGGCGTCGTAACCGAGGACAAGTGGACCGAGGCGTATTTCGGCTCGGATATGAGCTTTGCTCCGGGAGAGAGGTTTGCATACAATAGTATGAACTCCTATATTCTCGGGAAAATAGCCGAGAAGAAATCGGGACTCGGGCTTTCGGATTTGATTGCAAAGCGCATTTTCGCTCCCCTCGGAATAAGGAATTTCTTCTTTGAGCGCGGGCCGGAGGGGATAGACAAGGGCGGCTTCGGCGTTTATCTTTCGCCTGAGAGCTGGGCAAAGCTCGGGCTTATGATGCTGCACGGCGGAGTTTACGCAGGGACGCGTATACTCTCTCAAAAATGGGTTGCCGAGTCGGTCACAACAAGGGGAATTTCTCCCGAAAGCTCGGGCGACTTCAATTACGGCTATCATATCTGGGTGCACAGACAAAACGACGATTTTCTCTTCAACGGAATGCTTGGACAAAATGTGTGGGTCTGCCCCTCAAACGACACCGTAGCGGTCATAACCGCAGGCAATAACGAGCTCTTTCAGCAGAGCCCGGCGCTATATATAGTCCGTAAATATCTCGCGGGGGAAATAGAGGACGAGCTGAAATACCGTAACACCCGGCTTTTGCGCGCTCAGGAGAAGAGATTCTTCGAGTCGAGAAGATATGCAAGACCCCTCGTGGCAAAGCACGGACTTCTTTATTTTCTCGGTATAAAAAACTCGCGGCCCTACAACAATGCGTGGAACACTCTCTTCGGTAGATATATTATGCGTAAAAACAACGATTCGCTTTTGCCGATATTCGTCAGGTGTATGCAGAATAATCTTAACGGCGGAATAGAGTCGATTCATATTTTTAAGGAGCGAGAGCGTCTTTATATGACGGTAACCGAGCGCGGAGCTCTTCATCGGCTGGAGATTGGGCTTTACGGCTTTTCGGACACCGTGCTTGATTTTAACGGCGAGCTATACAGAATAAAGGTCTCGGGCGAGGCGACCTACGATGTGGACGGCAAGCCGATTTTCAGAATAGAGCTTGTTTATCCCGAGCTTCCGAACTCGCGCTATATCGAGCTTTCGCCCACAGAGAAGGGCGGGGTTCTTATGAAGCTTTACGAGCGCCCGAACAGCAGAATCGTCCTGCCTTTTTTGGAATCGCTTCCGGTTACAAATCCCAAGCTCGCTTTTGCCAAGCAAATGCTTGAGCGACGCTTTGGAGGTGATTTTTTGAGTCTCAAGCTGGAGCGAGTTTTTTCTCCGACTCTGCTGCTGGTGAGAGAGGACGCCGACGATGCGGCAGCTATACTTGAGGGCGAGGAGGAGCTTGCCGAGGCGGACAACAGGACTGTCAGAAGTATTCTCGCGCTCATATCACGCTTTATAAAGGAGGATCCCGCTACCGAGGATACGGGCGAGGATACCGAGAGAAGAGAGGGACAGGGCTTCCTTGGCGGTATCATAAAGAGGCTTGCGGATTTTGCAAGACCGAAAAATCCGAAGCAACCCTAGAAATACAAAGCTGCTCCGAGCGTGGCATCTTTCCTTCTTTTTCGTCGGAACATACGAAATACAAAAGCAAAGCGGCTCGGTTTTAGCCGAGCCGCTTTGCTTCCTTTTAAAAATCAGTCGAGGTTGAGATTGTTAAGCATATCGCGAAGCATCTTAGCTTCTGAGACGGAAATGGTAACGCCCTTGCCCATCTTCTCGTGGTCGGGAGACCAGGTGCGGATGTCGTACACGGGCTCTCTGTCGTTCCAGCTGATAAGATTAAGCTCTTTGTTCCAACCGTTATTACCCTCGCTGACTATGCCGATTTTATCGACTACTTCATACTTGATTTCGGGCATATCGCTTTCTCCTTATATATTTTATATATTTGTTAAGTACATTTTAGCATAATAATTCCTCATTGTCAAGGAATATGTAAAAAAATAGTGAATATTTTTGAAAAAATTTTCAAATTTTCGTGAAAATTGGATTTTAAGTCAATAATTTTTTAAAAACTTCAAAAAAACTCTTGACAAACTGCTTTCAGATGTGTATAATAATTTTAGAATGATTCTAAAAACGGAGGTGCTTATGACAAAGCAAAGAGCCGCCGTCCTTGAGGTCATTCGTAGCGATAAATGTCATCATACGGCAGAGGAGATATTCATTCTCGCCTCGCAAATCCTTCCCGGAATTTCAAGAGCAACCGTCTATAACAGTCTGAAGGCGCTTGAGAGAGATAAGCTTATCAGAAGGATAACGGCCGAGGACTCCTCCGACAGATACGACAGCGCGTACATTCCGCACGGTCATCTCTTTTGTAAAAACTGCGGTGCTGTGAGAGATTTTGAGATTCCCGACTTTACCCGTACGCTGACAGAATATACGGGCGGCAGTATGGATTCTTATGAGCTTAAGGTGCGCTACGTTTGCCCCGAGTGCGTTAACAGACAAAATTAAAATAATATATTATTTAAAGGAGAATTTTAAAATGGATCTTAAGGGAACAAAAACAGAACAGAATCTTATGACCGCCTTCGCAGGTGAGTCTCAGGCTCGCAACAAGTACACCTACTTTGCATCGGTAGCAAGGAAGGAGGGCTACGAGCAGATTGCGGCTATCTTCGAGCAGACCGCTAACAACGAGAAGGAGCACGCAAAGCTCTGGTTCAAGGCTCTCGGCGGCCTCGGTGACACCGCAGGCAACCTTCTTGCAGCGGCAGAGGGTGAGAACTACGAGTGGACGGATATGTACGACACCTTTGCAAAAGAGGCAGAGGAGGAGGGCTTCAAGGCTCTTGCATTCCAGTTCAGAGCAGTAGCCGCTATTGAAAAGGCGCACGAGGAGAGATACAGAGCGCTTCTTTCCAACGTTGAGATGCAGAAGGTCTTCGAGAAGAGCGAGGAGACTATGTGGGAGTGCCGTAACTGCGGACATCTCGTAATGGGCAAGAAGGCTCCCGGCGTTTGCCCCGTATGCGCTCATCCTCAGAGCTTCTTTGAGGTCAGAAAAGAGAATTACTAATAATAGGCTTCCGCCTTACGGGAGGACCGCAACACGCGGTCCTCTATTTTGTATCACGAAAACCACGACATAGTGGCGTGGCGGGGAAAAGGCTATGCCGATAAGCATAACGCAAATAAAAACAGCGCAAAATGTTTTGCATCTAAGGCACCCTTGTGTAAAGGTAACGGAGTGGCGCGGGGGTGTTGATTAGGCTTCTCCTTTGAGGAGAAGCTGTCACCGATAGGTGACTGATGAGGTGTAGAATGCGTAGCATTCGTTCTTTATCAAAGCAAGGAATAACGCCACTCTAGTGGCTACACCTCATCCGTCGCGTTCCGCGCCACCTTCTCCTCAAAGGAGAAGGCTCTGGTTTAATTCCGCTTTTGCGGGGTGTGCGTAACAATTGCATGGCTGGCAGGCCAATCTAAAACGCACCCCGTGCGTCGCCGGTAAGATTTAGGGTGCATGTCATTTTACCGGAGGATTATTATTTATTGACAAACCCGTACTATTGTGATAAAATGAAGGTGAAACGAAAACGCTGTGAGACCGGCTTTCTTGGAGGAGAGATATGAGGATACTTGTTTGCGATGATGAGGCGGAGATAAGGAACATAATACGGCTTTTGCTGGAGAGCTCCGGCTATGAGGTCATCGAGGCGGACAGAGCTCCTGTTGCTATCGAGCTTTTGCGCGAGAACCCCGACATTGACCTTTGCGTTATGGACATTATGATGCCCGGAATGAACGGCGTTGACGCTGTCTCGCGGGTTCGCGAGTTTTCTTCTCTTCCGATAATCTTCCTGACGGCAAGGTCGCTTGAGAGCGACAGAGAGGAGGCATACGGCGCGGGCGGTGACGACTATATAGTTAAGCCCTTCTCGCCGCGTGAGCTTCTTATGAAGGTTGAGGCTCTCATTCGCCGATATACCACCTACGGCGCAAAGGAGGAGGGCGACACGCAGAGGCTTTACGGCGGCGTCGTGCTCAATGCCGACAGGCGCGAGGTAATAAAAAACGGCAACCCCGTTGAAACGAGAGATAAGGAGCTTGAGGTGCTTATTTATCTTGCCAAAAACCGCGGGCGCGCCGTCAGCGCGAGCGAGCTTTACGAATCGGTCTGGGGCGAGATGGCGCTTCCATCATCGGGAAACACCGTTACAGTACATATTCTCAATCTGAGGCGTAAGCTTGAGGACAATCCTTCGAGCCCGAAGCTGATTAGAACGGTTTGGGGAAAGGGGTATCAGATTGATTAAAAAGCTTAAATTTCCAAAAAACTCGCTTAAGGTCGGTCTTTTCAGGGCTATAATCGTCGGTATCGTTCTGGCGGTGCTGACATACGTATTTATGACCGCGCTCGCGGAGTACTTCAGAACTAACGTTTACACAAAGCCCGAAAACAGACAGCGGCGCGAGGAGGCTTTAATAGAGGAATTCCGTGAATACGTCGCCGACAGAGAGATAGCCTCGGGCGATACCGGTAGTATAGAGCGATGGGTTTCACAGAAAACCTATATTTATCTGCTTTTATACAAGGGCGACAAGCTTCTCTTCTCGTCGGGTATGCACGATAACGCGAATATAATCCCGCTTTTCTCTAACCTTATGCTCGGTGGCTCGGCAGACTATCCGACCGAGGAGGAGATGCTGGAGTACGCGAAGGCTAACGACCTCGTCGGAATAGAGATGGCGGACGGCACGGTATATGCGTCGCTCACCGAGTTTTCGGAGTATCTTTACAGAGATTTGGCACGGATTCTTTCGCTTGCGGCAGCGATGGTGGTGCTCGCCCTCGTAATAATGATATACTTCTTCAAGGTTGTAAACAGAATTACCCGTCTTGCGTCGGAGGTCACCGTGGTTGCCGACGGAAATATGAGCCACGCGATATCCTCGAGCGGCGACGACGAGATATCGAAGCTGTCCCATGACGTTGACAATATGAGAAACGCTATTCTCAACACCCTTGAGAGCGAGCGGGCGGCAAGAGAGGCGAACACCGAGCTTATAACCGCGATGTCGCACGATATAAGAACTCCGCTCACCGTCCTCATAGGCTATCTTGACATAATGAAGATGTACTCGAAGGACGATGCCATGAACGAGTATATCAAAAGCTCGGAAAAAACGGCGATGCGTCTGAAGAAGCTCTCGGATGATATGTTCAAGTACCTGCTGGTATTCGGCAATTCCCAAAAGCCCGCAGAGCTTGAGGAGTACGACGGAATAACGCTCATAGAGCAGCTACTCGCCGAGCATATTCTGCTTTTGCGCGAGCACGGATACGAGGTTAAATTTAACATGCCCGAGGGTGAGGGCGTCAAGGTTCTCACAAGCGCCCCCGACCTTATGCGTATAATAGACAACGTATTCTCAAACGTGCGTAAATACGCGGACAGGGAAAAGCCTATCGAGGTCAGGGCAGATATAGGCGACGACAGAGTAAGCCTCTCCTTTGTCAACGGAATTTCAGCCGACTCGTCTATGGCAGAAAGCAATAAAATAGGCTTAAAAACCTGCGCAAAAATAGCAGAGCTGATTTCCTGCGAGTTTTCATATTCCGCAAGCGACGGTATTTTTACAGTATCAATAGGACTTATTTCACACAGGGAGTGAAAATATGATATCGTTTTATGATTTATCTGAAAACAGAATTGACACGGTGCTTGAAAAGCTCCCGCTTCCGAAGAGCGAGGCTCTTGAAATAATTGAGAGCTATATGGACGGCGGCGCCGGGGCGGCGGTGTCGGGAGCCTTCGGCTGTCTTATCGTCAGAATATACGATGGTGGAGAGTATCTTTTTTCCTATCCTTATCCCTTGACCGAGAGCGCCGACGAGAGCGGAGCTGTCGAGGAGGTCGCACAGTACGCGATACGCGAGGGGCTTCCTCTCGTTTTCTTTGACGTACCGAGGGACAGCATGCCTGTGCTTCTTATGGGCTTCCGTCATGCCGACGTCGATGCCGAGGACGAGTGCGCCGACACCTACCGTGTTACAGTTAAAAGCGAATGTATGCTTATAAAAAACGCCCCCGAGGTTAGCTCGGGAGCTATTACGCTGCGTGAGCTTCGGTACGAGGACCGCGAGGAATACGCTCGCATTTGCCTTGATACCGAAAACAACAAGTATTGGGGATATGATTTCAGAGAGGACGAGCCGCGTGCCGACGCCGAGTTCTTTATAAATACGGCGCTTTCCGAGCGCAAAATCGGAACGGCAATAAGCTTTGCCGTTATTTCGGAGGGAGCGCTCGTCGGCGAGGCGGCGCTATACGCCTTCGACTGCCGCGGCGGCGCTGAGACGGCTATCCGCATCCTGCCCGAATATCAGGGCAGAGGCTTGTCGGGAGATATTCTTACCGCCCTCTTTGAGATATGTAAATCTATCGGGCTCATAAGACTTTATGCCGAGGCATTCTCGGAAAACAAGCCGTCGGTAGCCTTCTGCTCCAAATACATGGAGCTTCTTTCCGACGACGGCAGAAGAGCCGTTTTCATCAAGAATTTTTACGAGCCGTAATTTGCAATAGCCTCGTTTATTTCGGACACGGTGCGCTCGGCTTCGCTACGGAATTCTCTCGCGCTCACGCGAAATCCTCCGCAGCCGAGTATCATCAGCTGCTCCTGCATATCCGAGCTTACCACCCGCACGAGAAAGCCCTCTGACATCTCGCGGGTGGTTCTTTCTATATATGCATCGGCGGTCTGATTTTCCTTGGTGTAGACGACGGTGACAGCGCCTATCTCCTCCTCCGTGCCGCCGTTTTCACGGCGGCGGTAGGCGTCAAAGACTATTATGCTTTTGCACTTTTTGAAGGCGGTATAGCTGCACATAAGCCTTGTCAGCGCGTCGCGTGCAAGACCTATGTCGCGCTCGGCAAGAGCGCGAAGCTCCTCCCAAGCAAATATCAGGTTGTAGCCGTCTATGATTATGAGCTCGGGCTTCGGCTTTTCGGGCTTCTTCAGTCGTTCCTTCTTCTCGGTGTATCCGAGGGCGGCGTTTTCCACTCTTTCGGCAACCCGTCTTTCCTTGACCTTCCCGTAGGTTGCCTCGAAGATACGCATAAGCTCGCGGTCCTCCTCGACACCCGACGCGTAGGAGCGTTTATTTAACACGGGTGCGGGGGTTTCCTCTTCGGATTCTCCGTTCTCCTTTGTTTTTATATGCATTTTTCTGTCTGCCTCGTGCCAGGGAACGATATAGCCCGCACCCTCTTTTAAGAAGACCGAATCCGCCGAGTTTCGCTCGTCGCGGTCGGGGTCATAGGCTATTTTTTCGATCACCTCCTCGGCATTGTGACAGGGCACGTAAGCGCCCGGCATCAGCGATATGCGTCCCTCACCGCCGGTATAGGCTCTCACCTCGGCAGGATATTTACGCATAGTCGCAACAGGACAGCTTCCCGTGAGCACTGCCCACTCGCCGTCAAGCGAGAGAAGCTCGGAATCTCCGCCCATTGACGCAATATCGTTCATCGCTCGTCCGAGGTTGTCCTTCGG
>JAZSIJ010000111.1:0-6243 GCA_045533755.1 Eubacteriales bacterium
TCGTCGGGCGACAGCTCGCGTATTTGCGAATCAATGTAGAGCTTGCCGTCGAGGTGGTCGCACTCGTGGCATATAGCTCTGGCGAGCAGTCCCTCTCCGCGCACCTCAATCTCCTCACCCTTGCGGTTAAGCGCGCGGACGACGACTGCGGCAGGGCGCCTTGTGATGCCGTAATGACCGGGATTGGAAAGGCAGCCCTCCATCTCCTCCTGGTTTCCCGAATAGGAAACGATTTTCGGGTTGATGAGCTCGATAACCTTTCCCTCCTCGACCTCTATGACTACCACACGGCGAAGAACTCCAACCTGAACTGCGGCAAGACCGCAGCCCTCGGCATCTCTCATCGTGTCTATCATGTCGTCGAGAAGTCTTTCTATTCTCGGTGTAATCTCATCGACGGGGCGTGAAACCTTTCTTATCGTCGGCTCGTCGAATTTAACTATTTTAAGTATTGCCATTTCGTATGCCTTTCTCTGAATTTATCGCGTTAATGCTACACGGTTAGGGGGTTAAGGTCTACCGAGAGGCTCACCCCACGCTTTACGCCGAGCTCTGCGAGAAGCTCTGAGAAGAGTCTTCGCACTCTGCGGTTAAGCTTGCATTTAATTACCGTGCGCATTCTGTATTTTTCGTTGAGCTTATAAACCTGCGCCTCAAACGGCCCGTAGACGATAAAGGGAAGGTCGGAATACTCTCCCTTCAATTTTTCCTCTATTAGCGCCGTGAGAAGCTCGGCCTCGCGTTCTAAGGTTTTCTCGTCCTCCGAGGTCAAGGTAAGCTGTACCATATCGCAGAAGGGGGGATAGGAAAGCTCCCGTCTTATTGCTATCTCTCCCTCGTAAAATTTATCGTAATCCTGCCTGCAGGCAAGGCGTATCGTCTCGTTATATGGCGAGTAGGTTTGTATCACCGCTCTTCCGCCCTCTTTTGCGCGTCCTGCCCTACCTATAACCTGCGTCAGAAGCGAGAAGGTTCGCTCGGAGGCTCTGAAATCACTTACATAAAGCGAGGTGTCGGCAAGAGCCACACCGACGAGAGTGACCTTCGGGAAGTCGTGACCCTTCGCCACCATCTGCGTTCCGAGAAGAATATCCGCCCTCTCTTTTCTGAAGTCTTCAAGCATTTTATCGTAGGAGAGCTTGGTCGAGGTCGTGTCGGCGTCCATTCGCATCACCGTCATATCAGGGAGATATTTTTCGAGCTCTCCCTCAAGCTTTTGAGTGCCATAGCCGAGGAATGAAAGCTTATCCGACGAGCAGGCGGGACAGGCTTTTCTGACCGGCTCGGTGTGGCCGCAAAGGTGGCAAAGAAGCCGTCCTCCTCCGTCCGAGTGATAGGTGAGAGAGATTGAGCAACGGGGACAAAGAAGCACCTCGCCGCAGGACTTACAGCTCACCTGGCTTGAGTAGCCGCGGCGGTTAAGGAATATTATCGCCTGCTCACCGCGCTCCCAGACCTCCCCGAGCGACTTCATAAGCCGCTCGCTTATTGGGGTCGTGTTGCCGCATCTCAGCTCCTCGCGCATATCTACGACTATTGCCTCGGGAAGCGAAAAGCCGCCGTAGCGCTCTCTCATCGGCACGAGCGTGTAGCTTCCGCACTCTGCCTTGTAAAAGCTCTCAAGCGACGGAGTTGCCGATGCAAGAAGCATCAGGGCGTTACTCTTTCCGCACCTGTAAGCCGCGATGTCACGGGCGTGATATTTCGGGTCTGACTCGGATTTATAGGTATGCTCGTGCTCCTCGTCGATAACGATAAGCCCGATATTGTCAAGCGGCGCAAATATTGCCGAGCGAGTACCTATAACGAGGTCAACCCTGCCGCCCTTGATCCTGCGCCACGCATCAAGCCTCTCGCCTTGCGAGAGAGCCGAATGAACAACGGCAACCCTGTCACCGTATCTTCCGCAGAAGAGGGCAACCGTCTGGGGTGTCAGAGATATTTCGGGGACGAGCATTATAACGCTCTTGCCCAAATCAAGCGTGCGGTCGATAGTCCTCATTATGACCTTTGTCTTACCCGAGCCTGTAACGCCGTAAAGAAGCGCCGCGCGGGGCTCGTCTAAAAGAAGCAGCTCCTCTATTTTATTATACGCGTTATTTTGTGAGTCGCTGAGCAATATTTCATCTCGCCTCGCGCACTCGGCGTATTTTGCGTAAGGATTTCTGAAAAATTCCTCTTCGTCAATGGCAATGATGCCTTTGTCGCGGAGCGCCGAAATATGCGCCGAGCTAACGCCCGGCTGACTCCTGACAAGGTCGTATTCGGCAGAGCCGACCTCGGAGAGATAGGCAAGGGCAGTCCTCTGCCCCTCACTGCGTATCCCCGCCCTTCCGACAGCCGAAAGGAGAGCCTCTGCCGAATCCTTATCTATCAGAAGTCGGCAGCTTCGCGCAGTTCTCTCGGTAAGAGGTGAGGACAGTGCCCCCGGCGGAAGCAGAGTCTTAACAGCCTCGCCAAGCGTACAAAGCGTATGCTCCTTCATAAACAAGCATAGCCCGAGCATCTCCTCGCTTAAGGAAAAACGGTGGAGCGTCACCGAGTGCACGGGCTTTATGCCCTCACCCGCATCGCCCTCCTTTATCAAGGTAACGACGCCCAAGCGAAGGCTATTCGATTTTCCGAACGGGACTTTGACTATGTCGCCCCGCCTTATGCCGTCCTCGCAGGAATAATCAAAGGGTTTGTCGATGTGATACGGCACGTCAAGCAGGTAAACCTCACAAAGCATACCGCATCACCTCCCACCCGGCGCTTTGCGCGAAGAGAGCCACAATGCTCGCCTCGTATCAAGCCTATTATTTTTCCTCGGGGCGAACCATACGGAATCTGCCCGCTTCAAGATCGGCTATCGCAATTTTAACAGCCTTCTGGTCCTTGTAATCGGGGTCGATAAGCGCCGAAAGGGGCTTGTCGGTCTCGTGGTTGTCAATCATTCTCTGTGCCTTTGCGCGCATTTCCACGTACTCGTCGGTGACGATACGAGCGCACTTTGCTACGCCCACTACGAGCTCGTAGCGGTTGAACTCACCGTTGGTAAGCTGGTCGATAGTTGGATAAATCATGGTTTTCTCGCTTTCTTTATATAGATATTTTTATTTATTCCTCTTCCTCTTCGTCATCGCCCGACTCGTCAATAGAGAGTCTGTTGGTGATGGTTTCCGCCTGTATTGCGGAAAGAATTACGTGCTCGGAGTCGGTGATAATAACCGCCCTCGTGCGTCGTCCGCAGGAAACGTCAATAACTCTGCCGTCGTCGCGCGCGTCCTGAACGAGTCTCTTTATGGGTGCGGAATCGGGCGCGGCAATAGCAACTATTCTGCCCGCCGATACCATATTTCCAAAGCCGATGTTTATGAATTTCATTTTGTAAGTCCTTTCACAGTCAAAGCATACACGAATGTAACGAAATTTTGGATGAAGTGCAAGGATTTTGCGTCGCCAGCCGTAGATACCTACGGCAAGACGGAAAACTCTGCCGCAATTCGCCGAAATTTACTCTATATTCTGAACCTGTTCTCTGATTTTCTCAAGCTCCCCCTTCATGTCAACGACAAGGCGGGCGATTTTCGCGTTGTTCGCCTTCGAGCCTATGGTGTTGGTCTCGCGGTTAAGCTCCTGCATGAGAAAGTCGAGCTTTCTTCCCGAGGGCTCTTTCATAGAGATAATGTTGTAAAAGGCGTCAAAGTGTGAACGCAGTCTGACAAGCTCCTCGTCAATGGCAATTTTATCTGCCCAAATGGCACATTCGGTAAGAACCCTCTGCTCGTCGATGGTTATCTGGTTATCCGCGAGAATGGCCTTAATTCTTGACTCAAGCTTGTCGCGGTAGCCGACGGTATCCTCAAGAGAAATTTTCTTAACCTCATCGGAGTAGGCTCTGACCTGCTCGATTTTCGCCTTTATATCAGCCTCGAGCTTCTCGCCCTCGGCGGTACGCATGGCAACGTAGCTGCCGACAGCCTCGTCGAGCACGGGAAGAAGCTCCTCCCACGCCGCGTCCATGTCCTCCTCGGGTGCGTTATTCCGAAGTATTTCGGGATTGAGCCTGACGAGCGTCGAAACACTGACGTCGTCCTTCACCGAAAGCTCCTCGGCGAGTCGACGAAGAGCCGAAAGGTAGCCTCTCGCGAGCTCGGTGTCAACCGTAGGCTCGGTGACGGCGGCTGCCTTGCTCGTGACCGTGACGAAGACGTCAACCTTTGCTCTGCCGACTGCCTTCTGCTTTATATAAGACTTGATTTTTTCTTCAAGGAAGAGGTACACCCTCGGCATCTTGACATTGCAGTCAAAGAAGCGGGAATTTACGCTCTTAATTTCTATCGTTATATCCTTCGTTTCGCCCTCACGTCGTCCTCTTCCGAAGGCGGTCATGCTCTTTATCATTTTGTGCCGTCCTTTTTCTTTGTTTTGCGTTTTCCTGCACGTTTGTCAAGATTATTTATCTCGGAGATAAAAGAATCTATATCCTGGAACTCACGGTAAACCGAGGCAAATCTTATGTAGGAAACGGTATCAAGCTCCTTGAGACGCGCAAGAACCATCTCTCCTATATCCTGCGAGGAAATTTCCTCAACTATGGCGTTCTGAAGCTCGGTTTCAATAGCGCCGGCAATTTCCTCGGGGTCGACGGGGCGCTTCTGGCAGGCGCGCTCAATACCGAGGAGAAGCTTGTGCTTATCGAAGAACTCGCGTTTTCCGTTTCTCTTGACGACTGCAATCGGAACTGTATCAACAACCTCGTAGGTCGTAAAGCGCTTACCGCAGGAGGGGCACTCGCGTCTACGCTTAATGCTTGCGCCGTCCTCAACCGGGCGCGAATCGAGAACCCTGGAATCCTGATTGTTACACACGGGACATTTCATAGTAAACTCCATAAAATATATAAAATACAAAATTTTTACATTATATTATAGCACAAATTAAAAGAAAAGTAAAGGGGCAAATGAAAAAATATTCTCCGAGAGCCGTGTGGCAACTCGGAGAATATCCGAAAAGCGTCGTTTTGTGAGAAAAATGTCAAAATATGTAAACTTTTATTTACAATCCTATCGTTTAGCGCGGGAGCGTGTTAAATTTAGCTCTTTTTCTTAAAGAGGTTATCTAGCGCCGAAATGCGCATTTTTGCGAAGAATTTAAAGGTCATCGGCCACAAAACTCCGGCGAATGCAACTATGAGGAAGTATCTCACGCCTCTTGCGACGAACTCGTTACCGAAGAGAGCGACGAGGGGTGCGGAGAGTCCCGACTTGATTGCGAGGACTATTCCGAGTCCTACCGCTACCTTGATTATCTGCGCGTACCAGGTGGCTTTTGTGTCGAACTTCGTGTAGTGCTTATCTATAAGATAGACGGGCAAAAGGCAGAGCGTGCAGGCAAAGAGGGTTGATGCGTTCTTTCTTGCGCTATAAAGGTTTTGTGCATCTACCTCGCCCTCGGGGGTAAGGAATGCATAGAGCAAAAGACCGACCGAGAGAAGTATGGAAACCGCCGCAACTATCGGCATAAATTTGTGAAAATTCTTCTCGGACGAGAAGACGGGATAGAGGACGGCAAGAAGCACCGCTGCAACAAGAAGCGAAACGCAGACGTCAGCGGGGGTATGTACTCCGAGATACATACGCGAGAATGCGACGAGAACTATTATGACTATTGCCGTAATAGAGAGCCATCTTTTCTTCGCGCACGCGCCGATAGCACCAAACGTGCCAGCCACGTTCTGAGTGTGTCCGGAGGGGAATGAGTAGCCCGTCGCCTCGGCTCTCGCGCTCTCTACTATTGTGAAATTAGGGTCCTTTACCCACGGACGAGGTATGCGACAGAAGAGCTTCAAGGCTTGGTTTATCACCGTGCCGACAAGTCCGGTTATCAGGATATAATACCCTTCGTACTTGTTAATACACCAGAAGAATATTATCGCAACCGCAAGAAAGACGGTTTCCTCTCCGATATGGGTGACAAGCGAGAAGAAAAAGTCAAAAACAGGGTTTCTTATTTTTTCAAGCAAGTATAAAAAGTCCATTTTTCTCCTTTAAAATACGGCTTGCCGTATGCGCCATATAATGATTTTTAATTATGGGGTAAGTCTGTTCGGGCCTCTGAAGAGGAACTGAACCTCCTTGATGGAAAGGCCGAGGAAGAGCATCGTAAGACGGTCAATTCCAATACCGAAGCCGCCGTGAGGGGGACAGCCATACTTGAAAAACTCGAGATAGAACTTAACGTCCTCTGCAAGTCCCTTCT
>JAZSIJ010000074.1:0-4308 GCA_045533755.1 Eubacteriales bacterium
TTTCCGCGCGAGGAAATAACCTCGGTGAAGATAAGACGCCGCGCGCTCGACCTTACCGACAAGGCCTCGCCCGTCTATAAAATGACGGTTGCATTTTCGGCATCGCCCGAAAGAGAAGCAGGGCTTTTAAAGATGAGAAAACGCGTTACCCCCGACCCCATGTTGAGTTTTTCTCTGCCGAAGCGCTCTCTCGGCTACACTCCCGTCGTCGTCGGAGCAGGTCCTGCCGGGCTTTTTGCGGCGCTGACGCTTGCTCTTTCGGGTGCTATGCCTCTTCTCGTCGAGCGCGGACTTCCCGTCGAGGAGCGCAGGGCTAAGGTTGACCTCTTTAACAGGCTCGGTGTCCTCGATACCGAATGCAATATACAGTTCGGCGAGGGTGGCGCCGGCACTTATTCCGACGGAAAGCTTAAGTACGGCAGTATGGATAAGTATAAGCTCTCGGTTCTCACGGAGCTTGTGAAAATGGGAGCTAACGAGGAAATCCTCTATTCTACGGGGGCGCACGTAGGCACAGATAAGCTCTCGGATATAGTCAAAAAAATAAGAGAGAAAATAATATCTCTCGGCGGCAAAATTATGTTTTCGACCCGTCTTACAGATATAAAGGTAAAGGGGGGCGAGGTTGTCGGAGCAGTCCTTCTGACGCCGGACGGCACACTCGAGGTCGATACCCGTGCTATAATAATGGCAACGGGACACAGTGCCTGTGACAGCTTCGGTATCCTCGAGCGCCACGGTGTCAAAATGAGCGCGAGGGGCTTCGGTGTCGGCATGAGAATAGAGCACCCCCGTGAATATATAAACGAAATAGTCTACGGCAAGGGCTACTCGAGGGAGCTTCCGACCGCCTCCTATCACCTCGTCACGCATCTGCCTTCGGAGAGGAGCGTGTATAGCTTCTGTATGTGTCCGGGCGGCAGCGTTGTGGCGGCAACGAGCCGCGAGGGCTGTGTCGTAACCAACGGAATGAGCGAGCAGGCGAGAGACGGTGAGAACTCCAACGCCGCACTCTTGGTGTCGGTAACGCCGGAGGACTTCGGCTCGGATTCGCCACTCGCCGGAATAGAGCTTCAGCAGAGGATAGAAAGAGCCGCGTTCTCGGCGGCAGGGGGCACTTACGCCGCACCCGTGTGGAGAATTTCCGACCTTCTCGCGAAAAATCCGACCTCGCACGTCGGTGAGGTTACCCCGTCCTATCCGAGAGGCACAGCACTCGTGTCGCCCGACGAATACCTGCCCGAATATATAACCGACTCGCTTCGCGCGGCAATAGCCGACTTTGACGAGTGGCTTCCCGGCTTCTATTACCCCGACGCCATTCTGACCGGAGCCGAAACCCGAAGCACCTCGCCCGTGCGCGTTGAGCGCGGCGAGGACTATCAGTCGCTGACACTCCGAGGTCTCTATCCCGCAGGCGAGGGAGCAGGCTACGCAGGCGGAATAATTTCCTCTGCAACCGACGGCGTCCGCGCCGCCGAGGCTCTGCTTCTTAACAACTGAAAAAAAGAGAAACGGCATACCGAAATTTAACACGGTATGCCGCTTTTATAGAAAATGAATATTTTTGAGAGTTAAAACGCCCAGTTTCCGTTTTTGAATATTGCCGACTCGCCTCCGTCCGTGAGGACTGCTGTGATGTCCATATCCTCTGTTCCTATCATAAAGTCCTCGTGTACGATAGAATCGTTGATTCCGCGCGCGTGGCACTCCTCCTCGGTGTATTTGTCGTAATCGCGGAGCGTGTTGGTAAATCCGCGTCCGAGCGCAAGGTGACACGCTGCGTTCTCGTCAAAGAGGGTGTTGTAGAAGAGTATTCCCGACTCGCATATCGGTGAGGAATAGGGCACGAGAGCAACCTCCCCAAGATATGCCGCGCCCTCGTCCATAGAGATTATCTCGCGGAGCATCTCCTCGTTCTTCTCAGCGCCAACCTCGACTGCACGACCGCCCTCAAACCTCACCCAGAAGTTCTCGATAAGCTGACCGCCGTATGAGAGGGGCTTTGAGGAATAAACTATACCGTCGGCATCGCCCCGACGCGGCGAGGTGAACGCCTCCTCCGAGGGAATGTTCGGGTTGAAGTAAATATCCGAGCCGAGCGTGCGCTCACCGCCCGCCATAAAGACAGCATCGGGGAGAAGTCCTACGCGAAGGTCGGTGCCGTTTTTTGATTTGATTTTCAGCTCCTTTATGCCGAGCGAGTTGAGATGCTCGCACCTTGAGGCAAGGTCGGCGTTATGTCTTTCCCATGCGGCAATAGGGTCGTCGTCGACGCGCGAGGTCGAGAGAATCGCCTCCCAGAGCTTCTCAACCGCAACGCTCGTGCGCTCACCGGGAAAGACCTTTTTCGCCCATTCCTTGCCGGGAACTGCGGCAATGCACCACTGATAGCGGTTTTCCATCTTCATTCTTATCGGCTTTATCGTCTTCGAGCGCTTCGCCATAGCCGAGGCGTACTTTTTCTGATTGATGCCCGAAAGCCCGTCGGGGTCCTCCGAGATAAGATATATCTTGCAGGGAAGCACCTCAGCCTGTCTTTCCCACTTCTTTATCTGCCAGTCGTCGAGCTCACCGAGAACCTTCTCCGAGCAATATCTGACGTGAGATTTCATGAGCGGCTGATAGCTCCAGTCCACCGAAACCTTCTTTGCACTCGCGCGGTAGCACTCGTCGACAACCATCTTGACGAATTCGGGCTGGTCGAGCTCGGCGTTTATTATTACCTCCTGCCCCTTTTGCACGTTGACACCGCAGCGCGCGATAAGATTTGCGTATTTTTTAAGTCTTGTCTTGTTCATTTTCTACCTCTTTACTTTATATACTTTTTAAAACCTCTTTAAGATAATCCCATACGCGAACGAAGGAGGGGATAGACAGTCGCTCCTCGGTTGTGTGAATGTCGAAATTGTCAGGACCTATTGAAACGCAGTCAAGCCCGGGGAGCTTTTCGGCAAGGATACCGCACTCAAGTCCCGCGTGAATTGTCACGACCCGAGGGCTCTTTTCGTACATTCTCTCGTAAACCTCGACCATCACGTCACGAAGATGCGACGCCTCGCGGTATTCCCACGCGGGATATGAGCCGCGCTCTCGGTACTCTGCGCCGAGCTTTTTTGCGGTAGCGGCAAGCTTTTCGCAAAGCTTCGCCTTCTCTGTTCCGACGGCACTCCGCACCGAGAGCGATACCTCCGCGCGCTCACCAAGCCTTAAAATGCCGAGATTCAGCGAGGTTTCAACAAGTCCGGGAAGAGCCTTGCTCATAGCGCGAACACCGCTCGGCAGTAAAATGAGAAGCGAAATAAGGTCTGCCGTGCTGTCTTTGTCAAGCGTCTTTACAGGCAGTGATACCTCTTCAATATCAAGCGCCGCGCCCTGCTCAATATCGCGGAGAGTCAGTCCTGTTTTGTCTAACCTGTCTAACTTGCGGTGGTCGCCGTCGGGCAGGTCGGGCATCACCGCGAACATGTCCTGCCTACGCGAGAAGGCATGGCGAAGTCTGTCGGGCAGGTCGTCGCCGCCCGTGATAACCGCCTCACACTCGCGCGGAATTGCATTGTCGGCATTACCGCCGTGCATCTTTGCAATACTCCAGTTGAACGGGTAGAGCATATTGAAGAGCTCGCCCATAACCTTAATTGCGTTTGAGCGTCCCCTGTCGATTTCAATGCCGCTGTGACCGCCTAAAAGACCGTGAAGCCTCACTCTGTAAGCCTTTTTTGCAGAGCATTTCTCGTAATTCACGGGCAGTGAAATATCGCTTCTGACACCGCCCGCACAGCCGACGGTGAACACGCCCTCCTCGTCGGAGTCGATGTTAACGAGAAGCCTTCCGCGAAGCGCCGAGGCGTCAAGCGCCGAAGCGCCGAGAAGTCCAATCTCCTCGTCGGAGGTGAAGAGCGCCTCAAAATCGGGGTGAGCCTCCACGGCTCCGTCAAGCACGGCAAGCGCGTAGGCAAGAGCCACACCGTCGTCAGCTCCGAGCGTCGTGCCGCGCGCCTTTATGAAATCGCCGTCGCGGTATATATCAAGCCCGCACACCAAAGGGTCGAGAGGGCAGTCTGCCGTCTTTTCGGCAACGATGTCGGTATGCCCCTGGAAAATCACCGCGGGTCTGTTTTCAAAGCCGCGCGTTGCCGGCTTTCTTATGATTAGGTTGCCGCTCGCGTCGCGCAGATATTCAAGACCTCGCGTCTTTGCGAAGTCTTCGAGATAATCGGCTATACCTGCCGTTTTGCCCGAGGGGCGCGGTACTCGCGAAATCTCCTCAAAAAATCTGAATATGGGAGCATATTCCTCATATCCCGT
>JAZSIJ010000019.1:0-9517 GCA_045533755.1 Eubacteriales bacterium
TTATTTGATTCCCAGCACCTCAAGCGCTGTGTATTACCCCAACGGCGGTGAATCCTCCGATGGCAGAAATTACATCAATATGAGTTCCGTTCGATATGAAAACGCTATCGCTACTTACATATCGCAAGGACTTATGACCGACGATGAAGAAGATATTTACTTCGACCTTGAAGGCAAATACAACTATCTTACCTTCACCGCAGGTGTGGCAGACAGAACCTCCAACAACAGTGATGGCTCGGCATGGCTGACCGTCTATGCCGACGGCAAGATCATTCACGAGGAGGTCTATTCCTCCCACGAGCTTCCGAGAAGGACAACGGTCAATGTTGAGGGCTGCCATCAGCTCAAATTTGCATGGCTGACCGACGAAGGAAATCTTGAATTCGGAGCTTCAACGGGTAATTTCTTTGGTATAGCCGACGCTTACGTTGCAACTACCAAGGAAGCCCTGGATAATATTTCAGGTTCGTCTCAGAATTTCCCCGACAGACCGGTCAAGATGGTATCCGAGCTTGGCGCATACGCGATATCCAGCAGTGTGGAGGAAGCCGTGTTTGACGGCTCCAGCAGCTTCACAACCTTCTCCATGGGCGGCGTGAAGTATAGCGAAGGCATTATTCTCCTTGCATCCCACAGTATTGCGGAAACCAGACCTGCGTGTGTTTCCTTCAACTTGGGCGGCAAATACGATACGATTTCCTTCACCGCAGGTCATATTGCCAACAGCGACGTTTACAAGAACGATCAGATCGAGATTTACGCCGACGGTGTTTTGATCAAGACCATCGAGGTGGATTGTACCATGCTGCCTCGGGAATATGTGGTGGATGTGACGGGCTGTCAGCATCTTGAATTTATATCGGGTAAGGCAACCAACGGCAGTATGTACCGCCCTGCATTGGGCATTGTCAATCTGATCGCTTATCCCGATGGATATGCGGAAACCGATCTCTTCCCCGGGAGAAATCCCGCAAATTACGGTAAAACTTGTGATCTGATTGAAACCTTCGGCTTCTACGATGTACACAGCGGCGGACGCATGGATATCGACTATGGCGCTGTGGATGTAGAGGACGGCTATTACGACGGCTCGACCAAGAAAAACTATTTCATGATCGGCGACGAAAAGATTTACAGCGGTGTGCTGCTGCGTACCAGCGTGCACTTAAGCTTTGATTCGGATATGGTGGATGCTACCATTGTTTTTAGTGCACTCGGTTGGACGGCTTTAGGTATTTTGGCGTCAGATGAGGCCCACGAATCCGCCTTTGCTTTGGCAAACCTAACAGATAGCGGCTACACCTCGGTTACCTTCACCGTTGCCATGCAAGAGGAGGTTAGTAGCATCATCGCCGAGGATGAAACGGTACTGAAGATCGGTGCGGACGACGAATGTGTGAAAGAGATTACGCTTTCCAAGGATATGAAGCCCACCACTTATACCGTGGAACTTGGCGAGGATTGCGAAAGACTTTTGTTCTTCCTGGAATGCACCGTTGAAGACGATGCCTCTCACACCTACGCAATCTACGATATTACATTGAACAAATAAGGAGAACTCATTATGGATGAAGCAAAGCTGCAAAGAATAGAGCAACTGGAAAAGGATCTTTCCTTTTTGATTGAGCCCGGCATGACTACAGAAGAAAAATTGAAAGCATTGCGCGACTCCTTCTGGCGCTCCCACAACGCCGGCTTCTGCGACTACATGGCAGGTAGAGAAATGGGCGGCGAGGTCAGCGGAGATACTGAGCTGTGGGACTTGGATTGCAAGTATAAATATAAAGTAGATGCGCTCATTGATTTGCTGAAGGAAGTGGAGAAACAGTAATATGGCTTTTTGCTTAATTATAAAATGGGACTACAAATACGACAAGGAAAGCACTTGGTTTGACGAGGACCACGGCGAAAATCAATATGATTTAGTCGAGGGCGCGTCATACAAGCTTCCCCACATCAGTGATAAAAGCCTTGAGATCCGTTCGCTTGTTGCAGATGGCGATACTGTCAAGGCGGAGATCTACGTGGATCACGAAACCTATACCGTCTGCAATAACGGTGAGAGTGTCGTTGCCTTCGCGCACGACGACTATATGGTTGCGGGTGACTCTGTTTCCCAAACTCTCCGTATGGAGCTTGCGATCAAGTAAAAGGCAAAGGAGCGTGAAAGTATGCCGTTCAGTAGTGAAAGAGCCGAAAGACTCAAAGAGCTTTTTGAACTGATCGAGAAAAACGATGACTATAATGCCTATGAGCTGACATATCTTGCCGTTCCGTATCTCAAAGAAACCGAAGAGATCGTAGAAGCTCAGCTTGCATTGGAAACCCCTTATGACAAGGTAACGCTGCTCGACAGCGCAACGATTATGCGTTACCTTGCCGAAGCCTATGACCGACTTGGGCGGTTTGCCGTGTCGGTGCACTATTACAAAAGAGCGATCACACTTGCGGGTAAGCTCTACACGATGTACGGTGAGGAGATCAAGGACAGCAGCGGAATGGTTTATAACGCGCTCAAGGCTCGGAATTATTACGTTGATGACGACTGTGAGGATCTGCGCGAATTGGCGCTCGTCTTTCTGACACGAGAGCTTACGGACGACGTTTTCGATACCGTGATGAAACGGCGCAGAAACCTAAAGCACGATCCCGTGGAAATGACCGAGGAATACCTCGCTGTTATCGACGAGGTTGACGAGAAGATCGAGAAGAACCGTGAGTATCGTGGCTTCGGCTCCTGCCATCACGTGTGGAGCTTAAAGACCGATTATCTTGCCGAAAAAGGCATCAAGTGGCACTCACCCGACGTTCTCAATCCAAGAGTCAGATTTGATTAAAATACTGAAAGCCGCCAAGTTTTTTTGACTTGGCGGCTAATGCTTTAAATGATACCAAACTTAAAAAATTGCACCGCATAAGACAAAGAAGAGAGCGATTTTTTTAAAAAACTGCCCAGATGGGTAAATCTTGGGATATGATGTGCATGAATATGTACATTTGCCCCCTTGACAAGCGGTTTTCGGTGTGTTATAATTATATCACGAACTCTTGTTCGGGTTATATCAAAACCAAAGGAGACTGACTATGAGACCTAAGAATGACGAGCGAAAGATGGACGTTTACCACTTCGTTACGAGCTTTATGAAGGAGAGAGGCGTATGCCCCACGACTCTTGAAATCGGAAATACGCTCGGAATGGCGAAATCCACTGTATCAAAATACATGAACCGCCTTGTCGAAGAAGGTCTTATAGAAAAGTACGGAAGATACCAGACTATCACCGCTGACAATTTCTCTTACACCAGGATGCCTATCGTTGGTGCAATTGCGTGCGGTGCTCCTACTCTCGCTATTGAGGATATAGAGGGATATCTTCCCGTCGACGAGGCATCACTCGGCCCCGGCGAATACTTTGGTCTTATTGCAAGCGGTGATTCTATGATAAATGTCGGTATCGATAACGGGGATACCGTCTACGTACGTAAGCAGGACACCGCAGACGATGGACAAATCGTAGTTGCAATGATAGAGGACGAACATTCGGACGGGTGGCGTGCAACGCTGAAGAGATTTTATCGCGACGAGAAGAATAAGCGTTTTATTCTCCATCCCGAAAATGATGCGCTTGACGATATTATCCTTTCCGAAGTACACATTGTGGGTGTGGCAATCAGAGTTCTGAAAAACTTGGAAACCTCCAAAAGAATTCCTTTTGCAAGGAGGTGCTGACGTGGAAAAAGCTTGTGACGATGGCAGACGCGGTATGCCAAAGCTGAAGTGCCCATACGGAAACCACAGATTTGCAGACGTTTCAGACAGAGATATCAGAAACGACAGTATAGTCTTTAGGTTATCGGAGAAGCCGTATGCGGATTTTATACTTGAGTGTCCTAAATGTCATCAGCTCGTTGGACTGAGCATCAAAAGATTACATAATTTTTGTGCCGCTTCGCGTGGCGAATCAATTTCATCCTCTCGGCAGTGAATCCGAGATACAAGGGTAGGAATTTTAGGTAAGACATAGACTTTTTGCTATGCCTTTTTGCCTTGAATTCCTGCCCTTTTTTTGATGAAATTTGTGTGGCTTTCAAGCGTCGGTTTAGTCCGTGGAAATTCGGCAAATCGCCTTTTTTAAGAGCTTTATCGATCTGCGGGTAAAATCTTAACTTCGGAAAAGGAAAAATGCCTTATTTCCTCGGTCTAGACCAAACGAATTTTTGCCATTTTGAAGACTATTTCTAAAAAAGGGTGATATTTAAAAATGATTACCGGAATAAAAAAAATACACAAGGTTACACAGATATTCTTCGATGAAGAAAACGATATAACTACAATACAAACCTATAACACTGCTCTCAAAAACAGGCTGACGAAATACGCCTCCGAGCATCCCGAACTTTGCCGTCTCACCGATGATGACGGTTGCGGACAGCTATGCTTTGAGGTACGAAAGGAATACTTCACTTTCCGCCTTCTCAATCCTTGCTCCGAGGAGCGAAAGGAAAAAGCCAGGGAGCAAATGAAGGCGATAAACAAAACGAAATTTGGAGGAAAGACAGATGTTTGACTCATTTGATTTTGATGAAGAACAAAAGCGGATTAGAGAGGAACTCATGGGTATAAAGCGTTTCAAAACCGTTGATGGTGAAACGCTTATGAACAAGCAAATAGACCATAAGGAACAGATTATTTCCTCTGTTCTCCCCGTAGGACTTACGCTCCTTGCAGGTGCGCCAAAGGCAGGTAAATCCTTCTTCACTCTTAACCTTTGCATAGCGGTTGCTAAGGGTGAAAGCATACTTGGTTTCCCGAGTAAAAAAGGCACAGTACTCTATCTTTCCTTCGAGGATACAGAAGATAGAATACAGTCAAGAGCGATGCAAATGACAGACGAGATGCCTTCGAATTTCCATTTTACAAACCAGGCAATCAGAATAGACGAAGGTCTTATTGACGCTCTTGACGACTTCATTCGTAACCATCCCGACACCGTGCTTATAGCGATTGATACGCTTAATTATATTCGCCCGGAAAGCAAGAATGCGAACCTCTACGAGAAGGATTATAACGACCTTATTCCTCTCCATAAATTCACCCAATCGCATAACGTTTCACTGCTGGTTGTTCACCATACAAGGAAGATGCAGGACAACGATCAGTACAACGCTGTTTCGGGTTCTACGGCACTTGTTGGCGCGGTTGATAACTACTGGCTACTGCTCCGCCCGAAGCGTACCGAAAGACGCGGTAAGCTCTTTATTTCAGGGCGTGACGTGATTGACAGAGAGATAGAGCTCAGACTAGATGATAACTGTATTTGGCAGGTCAGCGACGGTACGGAGTACGTTCCCGAGGAGCTGAATTTGACGGTAAAAGCAACACAGCTATATCTCTTCTCCCATACCGATATTATCACCGAAGGCGAGTATTCCTGCGGCGCTTCCGAGCTCAGCGAAGGTATCAAAAATAAGCTCGATATTGACATTCCGCCAAATATGATAAAGAAGAATTTGGTGCGTTATCACGAGCAGCTTTCGAAGATAGGTTTGCACTTTGAGAGCGTGAGAACCAACTCGCAGAGGATACTGAAATTCTCTCTCAATGACGAGGAAATTGCGGTTATTAACGAGGGCTCAGAAGCAGAATCAAAGAAGCCGATTATAGCAGTCAGTGACAGCGTGACGGCTCATTGGATAGCGGCAGATACGCTGTCAAAGACAGATGCGTGTACAGCATAGTGACAGGTAAAATAAGTAGCAAACCAGCTGTCACGCTGTCACCAAATTTTGTGAAAACAGCGCTGATATTAAAGAAGAGTTTGCTACGCTTGCTCTGGGGCAAGCGTAGCGCATGGACGTCCACCGAAATCGGCGGCGACCTAAATAGCGCTATTTATTTTTGGGCAGAAGCCCATACCCACTTTAATTATTGAAAGGAGATGACGGTTTGAGAACGCAAACTGAAACGGTAACAATACGCCTTACACCCGAAGAAAAAGAGCTTCTTGAGAGACTGAAAAAAGAATCGGATTCTCCCTCGATGCGCAAGTTTATTCTCGATATGTGCGTGACAGGTAAGGTCGTTGTAAACTCGGATTTGAGAGAGGCAAACAAGGAGCTTCGTTACCAAGGAAACAACCTAAATCAGCTGACGAGGCTCTGCCACCAGGGAGCGATAAGAGTCGTCAATCTTGACACTCTTTTGACCTCTTACAGAAGGCTACTTCTCGCCATCGGAGGTGACACTAATGGCGACCATAAATAACATACCCGAGAAAAATCAAACGCCCAGCGCACAGCTCGGAGTTATCGAATATTGCATACAAGCGCATAAAACGGTGCTAGATGAAAGAACGGTTTTTGTGACCGGAGTTAACTGTGTAACCGAGATGGCTCACGAGTCGTTTTTAGCAACGCAGAAGATTTTTGATCACTCGCCCGACGGCCCGCGATTTTACCATTACGTGCAGTCTTTCTCCCCCGAAGAAGACGTTTCACCCGAGATGGTACACGAGATTGGTTTGGCGCTTGCGAAGGCGTTTGGTAACCGTGAGGTGCTCGTTGCAACGCATATTGACAAGGAGCATTTGCACAATCATTTCGTCGTAAACGCATACGATTTGGGCACCGGAATTAAGCTTCGAGCTAACCTGGATTTGCTCTGTGAACTGCGTAATAAGAGCGATGAAATTTGCAAGGCTTACGGACTTTCGACGCTTGATCCTTACACGCATAAACGCAATTATGAGAACCTCGGGCAGAAGGAATATAGAGCAGCTATAAAGGGTGAAAGCTGGAAGATGCGCCTCTGCTTCGTCATAGACGAATGTATGAAAACAGCGCTCTCAAAGGACGAGTTTATTGCCGCGATGGAAGCACAAGGATACGGTGTTATATGGACGGATGAGAGGAAATATATAACCTATATTGCCCCCGGCGAAGAAGGTAAAAATCCGCGCCGAGTTCGAGATATAAAGCTACACGAAGATAAATATTTGAAGGAGAATATGGAAAATGAGTTCAGAATCAGGCAAGGAGAGGCTGGGCAAATTGAAGATGATAAATGCCCCGAAGAAAGAGACGGAAACGGTAACGATACCGAAGGAAGATTGGGATATGATAGTCAAAACTCTTCTGCGGATGGAGATGATAGAAGCCGAGATGCGCGAGACGACGAAGGCGTGCACGACCGAGATGGTTCGCAAGGTGAGCGAGCACACGGAATGGGCGACCGAGACTCTGAAGCGGATAACCGAGAGTACCGAAAGACAGGTTGGGAGTCTGAGAGAACAAGCTGCTTCGGCAATAAGAGACCGAATGGATCGAGACGAAAAAATGTGGTGGGTCAAGCTCGTGCTTCTGGCTCTGCCGCTGATAATAGTGCTACTCTACATTCTCTCACGAGGCTTGGGGCTAACGTAGAAAAGATCGTTGCTGACAGTGACGAAACCGAGGAAGAACGCAAGATTCGCGAGGGCGATAATACGGGTGCGGCAGTCGGTCTTGCAGCGGCAGGTGCTGTTAAAATTTACACCGCCTTAACCAAAGAAGAGCCGCTTCCCCAAAACGATGATATAGACGAAGGAGAGGACGAGGGCGAACACGCCTTCCGTCAGTCAATGTAATGAAAAAACAAGTGAACGTAAGAATAAGAATCCCGATAAAGAAAGGAAAAAATCTGCATATGGTAAAGCGTAGCGTATTCGCTTATTTTGAGAAAGAACCCGACGTTATGAAGGTCTCGGATATCGTAAAGGTTTTGCGTTGTAGCAAAAACACCGTATACGAGCTTCTGAAGACCGGAAGGATTGAGAGCATCAAAATCGGTCGCAGAATTCTTATTCCCAAGACCGCTTTGGTGGAATTTATAGTAAACGAAGAAAATTATACGGTTTTGTCCCCCGAAAGACCAAAAAGGCTCTGGACTTTTCAAGAAATGTGTGGTAATGTTAGTATAGCCGACGGTCATACCAAGAGACAAGGATAAAGAAGGAGGATTTTAATGAAAAAACTGACAGGCCATCTTGAAGAAAAGAATGGCAAATGGTATGCCGCAGTTAATCATTATACAACTGACGGAAAGCGTAAGGTTAAGTGGTACTCGCTTGATTTAGAGTCAAGAAAAGGCTCTAAAACCGAAGCAAATCACAGACTCCGCGCTCTCCTTGAAAAACTGAATACAGGTACTACCTACTTAACCGAAAATATGACTCACGCAGAGCGAGAGAGGCACAGAATAGCGAACTCGCTCGTCGAGGACTATCTCGTAGAATGGCTCGAATCTCACAAAGGAAATGTATCAAAAACAACCTACGAGGGATATAAGACCTACATAGAATCGAAGATGATACCGTTCTTCAAGACGATGAAGATTAAGGTTAATGAGATAACCGGCGACGAGATAAACGCATTCTACGCATCGCTGAGAGTGGCAGGTCTTAAGGGCACGTCAATGCAGAGGTATCACAGCGTGCTCCACCTTGCATTCAAAACTGCAATGAAGCGTAAGATCATAGCATCGAATCCCGTGGATCAAGCTGACAGACCAAAGGCAGTGCAGTTCATAGGTAACTACTACAACGCAGAGGAAATAAAAGAGCTCCTCGAATGTGCTAAATCCGACGAGCTGTACTTGATAATTCTGTTAGCGGTTTACTACGGTCTTAGGCGAAGCGAGGTTTTAGGCTTAAAGTGGTCAGCGATAGACTTCTATCAAAAGACGATAAGCATAAGGCACAAGGTTGTTGACGAGAAGAACGGTCCCGTAGGATACGACGTAATGAAGACGAAATCCTCATACAGAACGCTTCCTCTCCTCCCATTTATCGAAGAAGCACTTATTGCAAAGAGAGACGAATGCTTTGAAATGCAGAGAGTTATGGGAAGAAGCTATACGGGTGAATACAGAGAGTACGTAAACGTTGATGCTCTCGGACGGTTATACAGACCGAATTACGTAACCGATCACTTCGCGGTAATACTGAAAAATCACGACCTAAGAAAGATAAGGTTTCACGACCTCAGACACTCCTGCGCATCTCTGCTACTCGCGAATAAAATACCGATGAAGATGATCCAGGATTGGCTCGGTCACTCGGATATGGGTACTACCTCGAATATTTACAGCCACCTTGATGCCAACAGTAAGCTCGACAGTGCAAGGGCAATCGGTGTGGCTCTTGCAAGTGGAACATAAGACAAAAAATAAAGGTTCAATCCATCCGAAAGGGTGAAATTGAACCTTCTGGCGCAGAGGGAGGGATTCGAACCCTCGTGTGGTGTTATCCACAAACTGATTTCGAGTCAGCCCCGTTATGACCGCTTCGATACCTCTGCAAATGCGCCTGAATCCGTTTTAAATTCATGCCTAATGAGTATAACATATTTAAAAGAAAAAATCAAGTGCTTTTTTAAAATATATTTGTTAAAAATTAATTTTAAATATATTAAATAATAGATGCAAAGTAAAAACTTGACAAAATCGCCTAAATGTAGTATAATATGATGAGATAAGC
>JAZSIJ010000118.1:0-11774 GCA_045533755.1 Eubacteriales bacterium
CTTCGCTTTCTCGGCTTGGTTAAGTGCATCTTCCTTTTTGCCATTATTTTAACTTAATGACATTGATGCGATGCATCCGCTTTTGCTTATCATTATACAAACCTTCCCTCTGCTATTTCGACATCGCGCTTTTTCTGCAGGTAGTTTTGCAGGAAGATAAGCCCGATGCCGAGCGCAACCATTGGAATTGACCAGAACTGCGAGGGGGAGATGCCCGTGACGAGCTCACCTCTGTGGTCGCCGCGAATGAACTCGAGTAAGAAGCGGAAGACGCCGTAGGAGATGAGATAGATGCTCATATTGTGTCTGAAATCGTACTTCAGGATAAGGAAGAGCATTACTCCAAAGAGTATGAAGAGGAATGCCGCCTCATAGAGCATAGTCGGGTGGACGGGGGAGCTCAGGTGCGGGAACTTAACACCGAGGAAGGAATCCGTCGGGATACCGTAGCAGCAGCCGGCGAAGAAGCAACCGATTCTGCCAAAGCCGTGAGCGATGGTGATACAGCAGGGGACGAGCGACAGCACGTCAACAAGTCTGCCGTGAAGCCTCGGACGAGCGATGAAATAGACAATAAGGAAGCAAACGACACCGCCGATAAGACCGCCCATAAAGGTCATACTCTCACCGAAGCGGAAGCCTGCCGAGGGGTTCTCGATGTAGTTATAGGTTGCTTGGAAGAGTGATGCCGAGAGAAATCCCACGACTATTGAGCCTATACCGCAGTAGAAGGTGAAATCGAGAAACTTTTCGTTGATTCCTTGCCTTTTTCCTAAGAGGGTGAGCGTTATAAAGGTTCCGAGTATTCCGATAGCTATCATTAAGCCGTACATGTGCACGTTTAATTCTATGCCGAACAGTTCTGTTGAGATTATTGGATTAGGTAACATAATTCCTCCGTTATCCGAGCGATTACTGATAAATTCAGATATGTTCTTGCCCGTTAGATTTATCTATATGATACCACAAATCAATTTTCCTGTCAAGTTCTACACAAATATTTATAAAGCGCGTTAAAATTGAATTATTTCCTTGAAGCGCGGCACGGATACGATAAGGTCGCTCCTTTGCTTTACCTCAAGCAGAACGTACGCATTCTTCATAAAGCCTTTGTAGTTAGTAAGCTCGCAGTCTCCCTCGCCAATCGCAAGATGGCATTTTTTGCCGAGGCTGTCGTGAACGTGCAATTCCGAAAATTCAAGATTAAGCTCGGGGATTATCTCCTTTAGAAGAAAGTCGCCGTCAACCCTGTCGTGCCCGATGTCATAGTTGAATTTGAAGCCGTTTTCGGCTAATAGCTTGTAGGTTTTTTTGACGAATTTAGCGAGGTAGTCGGTGTTTTCAAGCACTAGCTCAATGCCGTTTGCTTTGCAGATTTCATCGGCTCTTTTCAGGTTTTTCAAAAGCCTTTCGGAGTATTCGTCAAATTCCTTTTCGTAGATATAATTTTTCACTCCGCTTATTGTTACGACGGGGCCGCTTATCAGGTGAATATTTATGACCTTGACGTATCCCTTGCCAAGAGTTGCGTACTTTTCAAGAAGTGAAAGATAGGCTTCGGCAACCTCGTCGTAGGTAGCGAGGTCGCCCTCGTCGTAGAAATGCAGCGTAGCTTCAAGACCGTATTTACGGAAAAGAGCTTCAAGATGCCCCTCCTCCATTTCGCGTCGGCAATAGGCGAAGTTCAGATTCAGCTCAACGAAATCAAGACCGAGCTCTTTTGCGAGAATCAGATTATCCTCGACTCTCTCGTACTCGTAGAGCTGCGGCATACCAAGCTTCATTTATATGCTCCTCGCTCTCAGCACACCCTCGATTTTCTCAATATCGCCGAGGTCAACGGGCGTTTCCACGTCAAGAACGGTGTAGGCATAGTCGTTTCTCGACTGATTCACCATCGTTACAATGTTGCCGCCGTGCTTTGACACGGTAGAGGATATCTTGGCGATAAGTCCGGGGATATTGAGGTGATTTATACAAATTCTGTGCTTGGTAGTCTTAAGACCTGCGTTGACGGTAGGATAGTTAACCGAGTTGGTTATATTTCCGTTTTCAAGGTAGTTCTTAATCTCGTTTATAGCCATCAGGGCACAGTTGTCCTCTGCCTCGTCGGTAGATGCACCGAGGTGGGGAAGACAGATGGTGTTTTTTAATTTTACAACCTTGCTGTTGGCGAAGTCGGTAACGTATTTCTTCACCTTGCCGCTTTCCATGCTCGCGAGAAGGTCGTCGTCGTTTACCAGCGTATCTCTTGCGAAGTTAAGGAGAGTAACTCCCTCCTTCATGTGTGAGAAGACTGCGCTTGAGAACATATATTTCGTGCTCTCGGTAAGGGGAACGTGAATGGAAACGAAGTCTGCGTCGGCAACCGCTTCCTCAAGCTTTGCGACGTAATGCACCTTTCTTGAAAGCTTCATTGCGTTCTGCACAGAAAGATAGGGGTCGTAGCCAATAACCTTCATTTCAAGGTCGACGCAGGCGTTTGCAACCATAGCGCCGATAACGCCAAGACCTATTACGGCGATGGTCTTGCCCTTAATCTCGTTTCCTGCAAATTTTGATTTAGCCTTCTCTGCGGTTTTTGAGATTGCCTCGTCATCGGAGTTGTCGCGCACCCACTCGTTACCGCCTATAATATCTCGGCAGGAGAGCAGAAGTCCGCAAAGAACGAGCTCCTTTACTGCGTTTGCATTTGCGCCGGGAGTGTTGAATACGACGACGCCTTCTTTTGCATACCTTTCAATCGGAATATTGTTTACGCCGGCGCCCGCTCTTGCTACCGCGAGAACTCTCCTCGGGAGCTGATAATCCGCCATAGCGTAGGAGCGAAGGAGTATGCTGTCGGCTTCGTTTACGTTTTCGGTGATGCAGTCGAGAGCTTTTAAGTTATCAAGCGCCACCTTGGAGATGTTATTCAGACAATATGCTTTCATAATTAATCTGCGTGCTCCTTTTCAAATTTCTTCATAAATTCGACGAGTGCGACAACGCCCTCCTTTGGCATCGCGTTGTATATGCTTGCGCGCATGCCGCCAACCGAGCGGTGTCCCTTTATGCTTACGATGTCGGCACTTTTAGCCTCTTCTATAAAGAGCTTGTCAAGCTCCTCGCTCTCGGTTCTGAAGACTACGTTCATCATGGAGCGAGAGCTCTTCTCAGTTGGGCAGATGAACATTTTCGAGCCGTCGAGGTAATCGTAGAGAATTTTTGCCTTTTCCTCGTTTCTCTTTTTCATGGCCTCAAGACCGCCGAGCCTTTTAATCCAGCGGAACACCTTGCCGCATATATAGATAGAGTAGCAGTTAGGGGTGTTGTAGAGGCTGTTTGCGTCAACCTGCGTTTTCCACTTCAGCATTGTGGGGGTAACGAATGCAAGGTCGTCTCTTATGAGGTCCTCGCGCACTATCATTATAACAAGTCCTGCAGGTCCGACGTTCTTCTGAACGCCTGCGTAGATTACACCGTATTTGCTTACGTCGCAGGGCTCGGAGAGGAAGCAGGAGGACTGGTCGGCAACGAGAATTTTGCCCTTTGTATTGGGAAGCGTTTTAAACTTCGTGCCGTAGATGGTGTTGTTCTCGCAGATATAAACGTAGTCTGCGTCTTCTCTAACGTCGAGATTTTCACAGTCGGGAATATAAGAGAAGTTTTTGTCCTTTGAGCTTGCGATAGCCTTAACGTCGCCGAAGAGTGCAGCCTCCTCGTACGCCTTTTTCGAGAACTGACCGGTGATAAGATAGTCGGCCTTCTTATTTATCATAAGGTTCATGGGAATTGCCGCAAACTGCTGGCTTGCTCCTCCCTGGACGAAGAACACCTTGTAGTTGTCGGGAATGTTGAGAAGATCCCGCAGGTCAGCAATAGCGTCGTTGAGTATTTTTTCGAAGGTCTTCGTGCGATGGCTCATTTCCATGCACGACATACCTGACCCCTGATAATCAAGCATCTCGTTGCTTGCTTCGAGTAAAACCTCTTCAGGCAAAATTGCCGGGCCTGCCGAAAAATTGTACACTCTTTTCATTTTTGGTTGCTCCTTTTTTGCTTTTTGGAAATTTCCTTGTCTTTGAGTGTGGGAACAAAGATTGGGTTAATTATAGCATATGAAATAAAAAAGTCAACTGATTTAGTATAGTTTTGCAGGATTAGCAATGTTTTTTGCAAGAAACGCAATGTTTTACCGAGGTTTAACACCCATTGTTTGCGTTTGCCGTGCATTTTACTGTAAAGTTAAATTTGAATTGCTGAATTTTTCTTGACTTATAATGATGGGTGTGATAGAATGTATTTATAAACTGTTTTGGAGGCTTTATGTTAAAGGTAGAACGAATCAGCGTTATGAATTTCGAAAATGCTATAAGGGGCGCGAGAAATCCGCTTAACAGCTGGGCGAGAATGGACAGCGCTTACGATGAAAATGGAAATTACGTTCTCGGCGAAAACGACCTTGCGCTTGCTATGAAGCTCGCTAAGGCGGGCTCTGACCACAGGAAATTTTTGCGCCAGATATTCGTTTCTATGGATATAACGGCGCCTCTTTATTGGTGGAAGGAGTTCGACACCTACAAGGTCGGAACGGTTGCAAATTCCTGCTCTACTATGCATAAAATACAGGCAAAGGAGTTCTCGCGCGAGGACTTCTCCTGCGACAGACTCGACGAGCCCTCGCTCGCGCTTCTTGATTCGGTTATAGCCTTTCTTGAGGCGGAGAGATGCAAATTCAACGAAACCAAGGATAAGCAGGCGTGGCACAATATGATTCAGCTTCTGCCCTCGTCCTTCAACCAGATGAGAACGGTCAGTATGAATTACGAGGTGCTGATAAACATTTATTATGCGAGAAAAACTCACAAGCTTGCCGAGTGGCACACGCTTTGCGACGCTATTGCCGAGCTTCCATATGCAAAGGAGCTCATTCTCGTTAAGGATTAACTAGGAGATTTAAGATGGGATTTTTTAAAAAGTCCAAAAATATAAAGGTTGGCGCAGTGTCGCCGCGCATCAGGCTTTGCGACGTGGCTCATAACGTTGAGGCGTGTATCCGTGAGGCACAGCGCGCAGCCGAGCTTGGCGTCCGTGTGCTCGTTTTTCCCGAGCTCACCCTGACGGGTGCGACCTGCGGTGACCTTTTCTGGCAACCGCCGCTTTGCGAGAGAGCAGAGCGTGGCCTTGCCGAGTTTATTGAAGCGACGCGCGAGCTTGATATGATGAGCTTTATCGGTTTGCCCGCTGAGATTGATTGCTCTCACTATAACTGCACAGCAGTCGTATATCGCGGAAAGCTTCTTGGACTTGCCGCAATGGTCGCGGTTGACGACAAATATTTTTGTGATGCCCCTGTCAAAGCGGTTAAAGTCAACTGCGCGGGGCAGGAAACCAAGCTTTCCGGCGCGGCTGTATTTACCGCACCGTTTGATAAGGATATAGATATTTCCGTAGGTCCTTTTATTGGTTTAATGAAAGCTCCGAGTATTGCGGTTAGCTCCTCGTCTTTGGCGACATCTACCAGAAAAAGCACGTATGTTCGCGTGTTCAACAGCAAAATTACAAAGAGCAATTATACGGTAATTGTTCACGCTGAAGCCGGAATCGGCGAGAGCACTACCGACGCGGTATATTCGGCGCATAATCTTATAGCTCACAGAGGCAAGATAATTGCCGAGGCTTTACCCTTTGCCGCGGATAACCTTGTTGTCGCTGACGTAAGAGTTAACGATAAATCGCTTGAATACAACCTTCCCGACGAGGAGTACGACTACGCCGAGTCAAAGAAGAATCCGTTTCTTCCCGAAAGTGCCGAGGGTCAGTGCAAAGCCTGCCTCGAGGCGTTTGAGATACAGGCGCAGGGACTTGCGGCGCGAGTTGAGCGCTCCTACTCGAAGAGTATGGTTATCGGCGTTTCGGGCGGTCTTGACTCGACTCTTGCGCTTCTTGTGTGTGCGAGAGCCGCCGACATTCTTGGAATGGACAGAAAGAATATAATTGGAGTTACGATGCCCTGCTTCGGCACGACGAAGCGCACGCGCTCCAATGCAGAAAGACTTTGCGAGGCTCTTGGCACGAGCTTCCGCACCGTTGATATAAAGGCGAGCGTTACACAGCACCTTTCCGACATCGGACACGACGGCGTGACTACCGACGTCACCTACGAGAACGCGCAGGCAAGAGAGAGAACGCAGGTTCTTATGGACATTGCCAATATGACGGGCGGACTTGTTGTCGGCACGGGCGACCTATCCGAGCTTGTTCTCGGCTGGGCAACCTATAACGGCGACCATATGTCGATGTACGCCGTCAACGCATCTGTACCAAAGACTATGGTGCGCCGTATAGTTGAGGTTTATTCAGAGAGGGAGAGAGAACGCGGCGAGGTGTCGGAGATACTCGACGATATTCTGGCTACCCCCGTTTCTCCCGAGCTTCTGCCTCCCAAGGACGGCGAGATAGCGCAGTGCACCGAGGCGCTTGTCGGGCCTTACGAGCTTCACGACTTCTTCATATATTATATAATCGGTTGCGGCTCTTCTCCGCGCGAAACTTACGAGCTTGCAAAGGAAGCCTTTGCCGACACCTACGATAACAAGACTATTTTGGGCTGGCTTCGCGTTTTCGTGCGTAGATTTATAAGTCAGCAGTTCAAACGCTCCTGTCTGCCCGACGGACCTCGCGTCAGCGCTATTTCGGTGTCTCCGCGCGGCAGTTTGAATATGCCCTCCGATGCATCGGCGGCGGTATGGCTTGCCGAGCTTGACGCGATAGAAAAAGAGGAAAAATGAGCAATATTTTCGACCTTTTTAAGTCAATAGAGAAAAAGACCGAGACGCGCCCCGTAACTCATGTCGTGGCGGGGCTGGGAAATCCCGGTGATAAATATGCGAATACGCGGCATAACGCAGGCTTTATTGCTATCGACTATATTGCAAAAAAGCTTGGAGTAGGGATAGACCGTGTTAAATTTCACGCCCTTGTCGGCGAGTGCGAGCTTGGTGGGAAAAGGGTTCTTCTTATGAAGCCCCAGACCTTTATGAACAGCTCGGGCGTGGCTGTTGGCGAGGCGGCGGCGTTTTATAAAATCCCGCCCGAGAACGTAATTATTCTGCACGACGAGATTAGCTTTGATGCAGGAATGATAAGAATAAGACGCAAGGGCTCGGCAGGCGGTCACAACGGACTCAAGAGCATCATTGAGCATCTTTCGTCGGAGGCATTTCCGCGCATCAAGATAGGCGTAGGGCAGAAGCCCTCGCTCGACTACGACCTCGTAGATTGGGTGCTCGGCAAATTCCCAAAGGACGCACTTTCAGCAATAGAGGGTCGTCTTGACGACGTAGCATCTGCCACAGAGCTTATGGTGCGCGGTGAGATTGACTTGGCTATGAACAGGTTTTCAAAATAGAAAGTAATTCAAATAAGAGGCTTTGATATATGTCAAGACTCACGCGACTTATCCGAGAGGATAGGGAGTATTTAAACTATGCCTCGGCATTCGTCGAGGCTATGTCGCTTACAAAGCCGCTACCGATAGCCGTGAACGGTCTTTCGGGCGGAGCGCAGGACGCCTTTATCATAGAAGGAGTTAAGGACGCGCTTGATTTGGGAGTGCCTGCGGTAACGCTTCTCGTATCTGACGACTCGGAGCGCGAGGCTCTCGTCGCAAGTCTCTCGGCGGCAGGAATAAGCTGCTGTCAGTACAAGCGGCGCGACCTTGTTTTTCATAACGTAAACGCCTCTCGTGAGATTGAACGCGAGAGGCTCTCGGTCTTATCCGAGCTTTCTTCAGGAGAGGGGCGCGTCGTCGTAACTACTCTTACTGCGGCGTTACAGTATACTATACCTCGCTCGGAGCTCTCAAGGCTTTCCTTGACGCTTTCTGTTGGTGCTGAGGCATCTCCCGCCGAGCTCTCGGAGAAGCTTCTCACGCTTGGATTTCTCTCGGTAGACAGCGTTGACGGAGTAGGTCAGTTTGCAAGGCGCGGCGGAATACTCGATTTTTGGTCTGCCGAGTCGGGTATGCCGGTGCGAATTGAGTTCTTTGGCGACGAGATAGACAGAATGGTCTTTTTCGACCCCGTGACACAGCGCTCAGAGGGCGAGTGCTCCGAGGCAAGACTTCTTCCCGCAGCAGAGATGCTCGTCAGTCCTGCTGCCAGAGAGCGTATCCGTGCCGAGCTGCAAAGGCATCTCAAAAACGCAACCGAGCCCGAGACGGTTACAAGACTTAAGCAGGAGCTTACAGCCCTTGAGGCAGGGCTTTCTATCGATTTCCGCGACAGATATATGGGACTTATCTACGACGGCTCGGAGTGTCTTTTCGACTATATTGCGCCGCTTGGAAGGTCGGCTGTTTTTATACTTGGTACGACCGGCTGTCTTGAAAATGCGAAAAAGGGCACGGAGAATATACTTTCCGAGGCTAAAAATCTCATATCACTCGGACTTGCAACCGAGAAGTCGGCGAAATACACCGCACCCGTGTCGAGTTTTGAGGATTTTTGCTCTAAAAATCTCGCTATTCACATAAACGCCTTTGCGGGCGGTGTTTCGGGCAGGCTTTCGGGACTTTTCGGCTTCAGATGCAGACGGACTGTGGCTTACGGCGACAATGCATCTATGCTTGCCGAGGACGTGAGGGCTTTTCGCGCGGGTATGTACCGCACTGTGATAGCGGCAGAGAACAGGGTCGGGGCGGAGTCTGTCATATCTGCCCTCGCCTCTACGGATATAGCGGCAATACCGATATACGACAAGCTCGATTTTGACATAGCAAAGGCAAATGGCGGCAGCGTTATGGTTACCGTCGGCGTCACAGATGGCTTTGACCTTATCCTGCCGAAGATTGCCGTCCTTTCGCTTGCAAAGGACGAGGGACGTCGCGTGATGGCTCACAGAAGACGTCAGAGGATACTTCGCAAATCGGGCGGTGCGGGTAAAAGAATAATGAGCCACGCAGACCTTTCGGTTGGAGATTACGTGGTTCACGCCAATTACGGCATAGGACTTTTCGAGGGTATAGAAGCGGTCAGGGTAGACGGCGTCACCAAGGATTATATAACCATCAGATACGCCGGAACCGATAAGCTTTTCGTTCCCTGCGACCAGCTCGAAATGATTGGCAAATATATCGGTGAGCGCGACAAAAACGGCGAGGTAAAGCTCTCGCGAATGGGCGGCACCGAATGGCAGAAAACCAAGAGCCGAGCCAAAAGTGCGGCAAAGGACATTGCAAGGGAGCTTATTGCCATATACGCCGAAAGGCAGAGAAGACCCGGCTTTGCATTTCCTGCCGACTCCGACCTTGAGGACGAGTTTGCGGCGGCGTTTGAATACGAGGAAACAGACTCTCAAAACCAAGCCATTGAGGAAATCAAGCGCGATATGATGCGCCCTGTACCTATGAACCGTCTCCTTTGCGGTGACGTCGGATACGGCAAAACCGAGGTCGCCTTGCGCGCCGCCTTCAAGGCCATAATGGGCGGAAAGCAGGTGGCGATACTCGTTCCCACGACTCTTTTAGCACTCCAGCATTACCAAACGGCGACCTCGCGTATGCGCGGCTATCCTGTGACGGTTGAAATGCTATCGCGCTTCAGAACTCCAAAGGAGCAGAGCGCGATTTTGCGCAAAGCAAAGCGGGGTGAGTGCGACATACTTATAGGAACGCATAAGCTTCTCTCCAAAAATCTTGAGTTCCGCGACCTCGGCCTTGTTATAATAGACGAGGAGCAGCGCTTCGGCGTTTCGCAGAAGGAAAAGCTCAAGGAGGCGGTCAAGAACGTCGACGTTCTGACGCTTTCGGCAACTCCGATACCGCGAACGCTCAATATGGCGATGAACGGCATCAGCGATATGTCGGTGCGTGACGAAGCGCCGGGTGACAGATGCCCCGTACAGACCTACGTGCTGGAGCCCGACGACGCGGTAATATTTGACGCAGTCGCAAAGGAGCTCTCACGCGGCGGACAGGTACTCTACATCTATAACAAGGTAGAGGATATTGACCTCGTTGCAGGAAGAATATCGGCGGCTCTTCCCGAGGCAAGAGTTGCCTTCGCGCACGGTAAAATGGAGCGCGACGAGATAGAGGATATCTGGCAGGGGCTTGTCAGAGGCGAAATTGACATTCTCGTATGCACGACTATTATTGAAACAGGCGTGGATTTGCCGAATGCGAACACGCTGATTATAGAAAACGCCGACAGATTCGGGCTTTCGCAGCTTCATCAGATAAGAGGAAGAGTCGGACGCAGCGAAAGACAGGCTTACGCATATTTCACCTTCAGACGCGGAAAATCGCTCTCGGAGACGGCGTCGAAGCGTCTTTCGGCAATACGCGAGTTTGCAGAGTTCGGCGCGGGCTTCAATATTGCTTTACGCGACCTCGAAATACGCGGAGCGGGAAATCTCCTGGGTGCAGAGCAGCACGGCTATATCGACAGTATTGGCTACGACCTTTATATAAAGCTCTTGAACGAGGCGGTGCTTGAGGAAAAGGGTGTCGCAAAGGAAAAGAAGGCAGAAGCTACCGTGGACATACGGCGAGACGCCCACATTCCCGAATATTATATCTCCGCCAGCGCTCAGAGAATGGAGATGTATAAGAAAATATCGCTGATTGAAACGGCAGAGGACGCCTCCGACGTCACCGACGAGCTTATAGACCGCTTCGGAGAGATGCCGAGGGCGGTGGAAAGGCTGGTTTCGGTGGCACTTGTCAAGGCTATTGCCGAGCGCGCGGGAATAAAACGGGTTGAGGAGCGCGACGGCTCGCTTTGGTTTATATCGGATATGCACGACCTTGGCGTATGGTCGGAGGTATTTGACAAGCATAAGGGCTTGGCATTCAAGGGCGGTGCTATACCGTCGGTTGCTTACAGACTGAAATCGGGCGAGGACGCGACAGACACGGCACTTTCGATAATGAGGTGCTACGACGAGGCGTTGAACAGTAGCGGGGCGTCCGAAGAGGAGGATAAAAATGGAAAACAAAAAAACCGTTAGGGAAAAAGGGAAAAAAATGCAAAAGGGGCAGAGGCTTCTTTTGGCGTTCGCTTGCGCCTTCTTAGCCGCCGTTCTTATATTCGGTATCGTGCTTGGAATTATTATAGGAGTTCAAAGGGCTGGAGCTGTTGCCGAATATAACGGTGTGACCGTTGACGAGAAGACGGCGTTCTACCTTGCTTCTTACTACAAATACAACTTTATTGCCTCGCTGAAATCCGCAGACGTAGATGCGTACGACAGCATCGATTTTTGGTATAGAAAGGACTCGGACGGCGTAGCCTACGGAACGCATTTGGTACTTGGAGTGAAAAACTATATCGCCGACGTTCTCGTTGCTAATTATTATTACAACAGATACGCCACACTGAGCTCTTCGGATAAAGACAAGATTAACACCGCAGTTGACGCGCTTATTTCAAGATTCTCGAGCGTGGGGGCGCTTGATGAGGCTCTATCTCTCTGTAAGACCGACAGAAAGGCTCTGAAAAATGCGGCGGAAATGCTCTACAAGGCAAATTATGCAAAGACCGTGATATACGGCACGGGCGGTGCGAAGCTTGCAAATTACCCCGACGAATGTGAAAAATACCTTAATGAATATTCGCGAGTAAAGCTGCTCTTCATAAGGACGGAGAACGTTTTCCTGCGCGACGAGGAGGGCAATTACGTTATCACTGACGGAGAGTACGAAACTCGTGAGCTTACCGCCGAGGAAAAGGCCGAGCGCGAGGCTCTTATCGCAAGGATAGATGCCGAAATTCTCGGTTATGAAGAGG
>JAZSIJ010000135.1:0-7685 GCA_045533755.1 Eubacteriales bacterium
CGGCGCCGACCTTGCCAACCTTATGAACGAGTCGGCACTTCTCGCGGCAAAACGCGGTAAGGCTCTCATAGGTATGCAGGACATCGAGGACTCCTATATGAAGATACTCCTCGGCCCGAGAAAGAAGGGTAGAGTCAGAACAGAGAAGGACAACAAGCTTTGCGCCTACCACGAGGCAGGTCACGCGGTTGCGTCCTATTACTGTGATAAGACAGACCCCATAAAGCAGATAACCATTATTCCTGCAGGAAATACGGGTGGTGTAACCCTGTCTGTTCCCACCGAGGACAGAATGGGCGCATCGAGAAACGAGATGCTCGACAGAATAGTCGTTGACCTCGGCGGACGTGTTGCCGAGGAGCTTGTGCTCGACGATATATCGACGGGTGCTTCGAGCGACATTCAGCAGGCAACCTCAATAGCAACGAAGATGGTTACGAGATACGGTATGAGCGAGAAGCTCGGTACTGTCCTCTACGGCTCAGAGCATTCGAGCGACGAGGTCTTCCTCGGAAGAGATTTCTCATCTGGTAAGAATTATTCCGAGAAAACCGCCGCCGAGATAGACGAGGAGGTTCGCCGTATTATCAAGGAGGCCTACGAGAGATGCCGCACTTATCTTGGTGAGCATATCGAAAAGCTCCACTTCATCGCTGAGTTCCTTCTCAAGTACGAGACTATGGACGAGGAGCAGTTCCGCGCCGCTATGGAGAGCGATTCTCCTACGCTTGAGGAAATAGCCAATATTGCTGACGAAAAGCAGCGCAAGAGCGAGGAAGAGAATAAGGTTGCCCACGAGAACAACGAGCGCGAGGAGGAAGAGGCTCGTGAGCGCGCACGCCGTGAGGCAGAGGAAAAAATGAAGGCTGCCGAAGAAGAGGGAAAGTTCCCAAACGATGACTTCTTCGACCTCTTTGGCGGTAATAATAACAATAAAAATGATAGCGAATAATTGAAGGAGCGAGGCAATTTGCCTCGCTCCTTTAACCTGAACCCGAAATCTTAATTTGAATTTTGTTTCAGCATATGAGGATATCACACGTTATAATAGTTGTATATCCTCATATCGCGTCCGGCAGGCTCACCGTCCGTGAACATTGATGAGAAGCAATACTGAAGTCCAAACTCGTAGGGAACTGTGTTCGACCTGCCGAAGTCATCGGCCTCCTCCTTGGTGTCGAAGATTCCCATTATGCGCTCGTCGTCGCCGTTCATAAGAGCTACTGCAAATTTGTATTCCATACCCTTTCTCCTTTCTTTATGCTTTGCCCCTTGCGATTATATTATATCAAAAAAAGAGTACGATAAATCGGACAGATAAAACAGGAGAAAAAATATTTTTCTCGCCTATATATATTGATTTTTGGGCACGCAGGGTGTATAATAATATAGATAGGAAGTGATACATTTTGAAAAAGCTCAATATAGTTCTATACACACCCGAAATACCGCAAAACACTGGGAATATCTCGCGCACCTGCGCCGTTACGGGTGCGGCTCTGCACATAATCCGCCCGACAGGCTTTGAGATTTCGGACAGAACGCTGAAGCGCGCGGGGCTTGACTATTGGGACAAGCTCGACGTCTATTACTACGATTCCTACGCCGACTTTTTGGATAGGATAGGTGAGGACGCGCCGCTATTCTTCTTTTCGTCAAAGGGAGAGCGCTACTACACCGAGCCCGAATATTCCGACGGCGCGTATTTGATTTTCGGCTGCGAGACCAGAGGACTGCCCGAGGAGCTTATCCGCGAGAATATAGAGCGAACCTACCGACTGCCTATGCGAGAGACGCTAAGGTGTCTTAACCTTTCAAACGCAGTTGCGATAGTGACCTACGAGGTGCTCAGGTCCTGGGGCTTTGAGGGGCTAGTTTAATGAATTGAAAATGGAAAATTGAAATTTGAAAACGGAGATAAATTATGACGAAGATTGACATTTTTTCGGGCTTTCTCGGTGCGGGAAAGACTACACTTATTAAGAAGCTTATAAAGGAAGCCTACGCGGGCGAGAAGCTCGTTTTGATTGAGAACGAGTTTGGAGAGATTGGCATTGACGGCGGATTTCTGAAGGACGCGGGTATCGAGATAACCGAGATGAACTCGGGCTGTATCTGTTGCTCGCTCGTTGGAGATTTCTCCAAGGCTCTTGCCAAGGTTCTCGAAGAGTATAATCCCGACAGAGTGCTTATAGAGCCTTCGGGAGTAGGTAAGCTTTCCGACGTCGTAAAGGCGGTCAAAAGTGTCGAGGGCGCAGAGTATGAGCTTGGCTGTCTTACTACCGTCGTAGATGCGGGCAAATGCAAGATGTATATGAAGAACTTCGGTGAGTTCTTCGGTGACCAGATTCGTCACGCTACCGCCGTCGTTCTTTCGCACACCGATACGGCAAAGCAGTTTAAAATAGAAGAGGCAACAGCCCTCGTCAGAGAGTGCAACGCCGAGACAACTATAATAGCAACGCCTTGGGACATGCTCACAGGCAAAGACATTCTTGATGCGATGGAGCACAAGGATACGCTTGCCGACGCTATCAAGGAGCTTGAGAAGGAGCATCACCACCACGAGCACCATCACGAGCACGGTGAGTGCCACTGCCATGACCACGATCATGAGCACCACCACGAGCACGGCGAGTGCCATTGCCACGACCACGAGCATGAGCATCATCACGAGCATGGCGAGGAGTGTAAGTGCGGCTGTCACGGACACGGCCATCATGCAGACGAGGTGTTTGAGAGCTTCGGTGTGGAAACCGCGAAGAAGTTTACGCCCGACGGAATTCTCTCGGCTCTCGAGGCGTTTGCTGAGGACGATTCCTACGGTATGATTCTTCGCGCGAAGGGAATAGTCGCGTCGGAGGACGGCGAGTGGATTCATTTCGATTACGTCCCCGGTGAGCCCGACGTCCGTCGCGGAAGCGCCGGAACGATAGGCAGACTCTGCGTTATCGGCTCACAGCTTAATAAGGATAAAATAAAGGAAATTTTTGATATATAATGGATATTGCAGTATATCTTTTCACCGGCTTTCTTGAAGCAGGAAAGACAACCTTCATACGTGATACGCTCCGCGACCCCAACTTCAACGACGGCAAGCGCACCTACCTAGTCGTAACCTGCGAGGAGGGCGAGGAGGAGCTTGACCCCACCGACCTCGGTGAGAACGTGAAGGTCGCCTCATTCTCAGACGAGGCATCGCTCTCACAGGACAGGCTCACCGCTATGCAGAAGCGCGCAGGCGCAGATATTCTCGTCGTCGAGTATAACGGAATGTGGTCGCTCGATAGCTTTTATAACGCGCTCCCTGACGGTTGGATAGTCTATCAGGAGATATTTATCGCCGATTCCACGACGATACTTTCATACAACGCCAATATGCGTCAGCAGACGGTTGACAAGCTCACAAGCTCGGAGATGGTCGTCTTTAACAGAGTGACACCCGATACCGACAAAATGGCGCTTCACAAGCTCGTCAGAGGTATCTCGCGCAAGGCTAATATATGCTACGAGGACACAGAGGGCGATATTGAGTTCGATAATATCGAAGACCCCTTGCCCTTTGACATAAATGCGCCCGTCGTTGAGATTTCCGACGAGGATTTTGCAATTTTCTATCGCGATATGACCGAGGATTTTGCAAAATACAACGGCAAGAGCGTCAAGTTTAAGGGAATAGTAGCGCTCGATAAGTCGCTCCCGAAGGGACAGTACGCCATCGGCAGACATATTATGACCTGCTGTGAGGCAGATATCGCATACCGAGGCGTCGTTGCCGACGGTATGGGTTCGCTTGAGCTCAATACCAGAGATTGGGTAACCGTTGAGGGCAAGCTTGTCGAGGAGTACTCAAAGCTCTATCGCGCAAAGGGCCCCGTCCTTAAGGTTAAGACGATAGAAACGGCTGAAAAGCCTGCGCAGGAGGTCGCTACATTCTATTGAAATACCGTCCGAGCTGCACCTTGCTTTGTGTGCGGCTTGGGCGTTTTACTATGAGGAGAAAAATGAAAACTCTTACGAGGTATCTGAAAGCGCACGTCATAATGGTCGTAGCGTGCATATTCTTTAAGACGGTAGCCGCCTTTGCCGACCTCATGATCCCAAGACTTCTCGCTGTAATAATTGACGAGATAGTTCCAACACGCGACATTACCGCGGTATACACGATGGGCGGAGTCATGCTCGCCTGTGCTCTTTTTGCCTTGACCTTCAATATCATTGGTAACAGGCTTTCCGCCCGTGTGTCAGCAAAATTCACAAAGGATATGCGTCATGACCTCTTCGTCGCTACGGTTAATCTAGACGTCAAGGCTACAGACACGATAGGGCTTTCCTCGCTCACCTCGCGTCTAACCTCGGATACTTATAACGTCGGCAGCTTTCTCGGCAGACTTTTGCGTATGGGACTTCGCGCACCGATGATACTTATCGGCGGAATCATAATCACCTTCACGCTTGATTGGCGGCTTGCCTTGATATTCCTGCTTGTATTGCCCTTGGTATGCGTTACCGTGTATATCGTTACAAGGCTATCCGTACCTGTTTATAAGGAAGAGCAAAAAACACTTGACGCGCTTGTCAGAAGAGTTGACGAAACCGCCTCGGGTATACGGGTAATTAAAGCTCTCTCAAAGGTAGAGTATGAAAAATCACGATTTGACAAAACAAGCACAAAGCTTTCAAACGAGGAGATAAAAGCGGGCAGAATAACTTCGATTACCACGCCCGTCAATGATGCAATCTTCTACCTCGGCTTTTGTGCCGTAGTTTCTGTGGGAGCTGTTATCTCTATGAGAACGGGTGTTGAAATGTCAGGACAGCTTCTCGCGTTTATGACTTACTTCACTATGGTTTTAAACGGAATGCTTGCGATGACTCGAATTTTTGTACAGATGTCACGTGCCGCGGCAAGTGCCGACAGAATTGAAGAGGTGCTTCTCGCCGAGAGCACGATGCCTGTATCTGAGCTTCCAAAGCGCGAAGGCGAGCCCTACATTGTCTTTGACGGAGTATCATTCTCGTACAATGGAAGAGTAAACAATATAAAAAAACTATCCTTAACGTTGGAGCGTGGACAGACACTTGGAATAATAGGCGGAACGGGTTCCGGAAAAAGCACGGTCATAAAGCTTTTGCTTCGCCTTTACGACGTAACCGAGGGCTCTATACGCATTGGAGGCAGAGACCTTCGCTCGATTTCTTATGAAGAGCTCTATTCGCTCTTCGGTGTCGCCTATCAGAATGACTTTATCCCAAAAGGAAGCGTTGGAGAGAATATAGATTTCTACCGCGGTATGCCCGAATTCGCGATTGATGATGCCGCAGAAATAGCACAGGCTACCGAGTTTATATCCCGGCTTGACGGCGGAATGAGGTACGAGGTCGCAACAAGAGGCGCGAATCTTTCGGGAGGACAGCGCCAGAGGCTTCTCGTTGCAAGAGCTGCCCTTGGCTCACCCGAAATTCTTATTCTTGACGACTCGTCGAGCGCCCTTGATTACAAGACCGATAAGGAGCTTCGCCGGGCCATAAAGCGTTCGGTGAACGCGACGACAATTATCGTCTCACAGCGTGTAGCCTCGGTGAAAAATTCCGACAAAATTCTGGTTCTCGAGGACGGTGAGGTTCTCGGCATAGGTACTCACGACGAGCTCATGGAGCGCCTGCCTGAATACCGCGAGATAGCCAAGGTTCAAATGGCTTGACGCAGGGGGAGGAGTTATATGAAAAATATGCAAGCAAATCCCGCACCGCGCGGTATGTCGGGCGGGCGCGACCTGCTTCGCGGTCACGATATGAAATACATATATTCAAGGCTTTGGAAATATCTGTCGCATCACAAGCTCCTTTTTGTAACCTCGGTTATTCTTACGGTGCTGTCGGGCGTGTTCAGCATTACCGGCACGTCTCTTGCGGGCTCGGCGATAGGCGCGATAGCCGGTGAGGGTGAACACGGAGTATTCTTCTACGTCGGCTTGATGGCAGCATTCTATATTACGTCGGCTGCCGTTGCGTATATCCGTTCTGTTATTATGATGACGATGACGCAAAAAATGGTCGCAAGAATGCGCTCTGATATCTATTCAAGCCTCGTCGAGTTACCGGTTGGCTACTTTGACAAAAAGCAGGCAGGCGAGATAGTCAGTACCGTCTCTTATGACGTAAACACCGTCAGCGAAACCCTTGCCACAGACTTTATGCAAATAATTATGAGTCTTGTCACAGTTGTTTATTCCTTTATCCTGATGCTGTCGGTCTCTCAGACACTCGTTCTAGTTTTTGCCTTTACGATACCGCTCTCTATAGCGATTACTACCGTCATAAAAAGGATAGCCCGTCCTCTCTTTCGCAAAAGAAGTGCCTCGCTCGGTGAGCTAAACGGCTATATCGAGGAAATGATAGCAGGGCACAAGACGATAAAAACATACGGCAGAGAAACAGAGGTTATCGAGGGCTTCAATGAGAAAAACAATCTGGCGGCAGAGAGCTACCGAAAGGCAGAAGCAAACGCCACGATGACAGGACCGTCGGTAATGTTCGTAAACAACCTCTCGCTTTCGCTTGTCAACATCTTTGGCGCGATACTCTTTATAAACGGATCGATTACGCTGACGAGCCTTTCGCAGTTCGTGCTTCTTTCAAGGAAATTTTCGGGCCCTATCAACGAAATTGCCAGCATTTACGCAGACATACAGTCAGCTCTTGCCGCGTCTGAGCGCGTGTTCCACCTCATAGACGAGAAGCGCGAGGCGGCTGATAAGGAGAATGCACCTGTTCTTTCGTGCGGGCGTGGAAGGGTTGAGTTCAAGCACGTACGCTTCGGATACGCCGAGGATAAGATAATTCTCAAGGATTTGTCGCTTACTGCAGAGCCTGGAAGCGTTACGGCGATAGTTGGGCCCACCGGTGCAGGCAAGACCACGATAATCAATCTTTTAATGCGATTTTACGATATTTCTTCGGGTGAGATTCTTATTGACGGACAGAATATCTACGATGTGAAGAGACAGAGTCTGCGTTCGGCTTATACTATGGTTCTTCAGGAAACATGGCTGTTCCACGGCACGATATTTGAGAACGTCGCATACGGAAGAGCCGACGTCACTCGCGAGGAGGTTGAGGCAGCCTGTCTGGCGGCTAAAATACATAGCTTTGTCATGAGCCTTCCCGATGGCTACGATACCGTCATATCCGAGTCGGGAACGAATATTTCGAAGGGGCAGAAACAGCTTCTCACAATAGCGAGGGCTATGCTCATAGATTCGAAAATACTCATACTCGACGAGGCTACCTCGAATGTCGATTCGAAGACCGAGCGCGATATATCCGACGCTATGGTGAGATTGATGAAAAACAAGACCTGCTTCGTCATTGCGCACAGGCTCTCGACAGTCAGGGAAGCCGATAATATAATCGTGGTTAAGGACGGCGACGTCGTCGAGCAGGGAAGACACACAGAGCTTCTCGCAGAAGGCGGCTTCTATTCCGAGCTTTACAATTCCCAGTTCGAAAACGTGTAAGTGAGCCCGAATTATCGTTGCTTAGGCTATAAATTTCGAAAATGCTGTTTACAATTGCCGATTTTTTTGGTATAATATAATAAATTGACTTCTATCTTCTATTAGAAGGGAGGGCGAAAAAATGAATGACATCGGCTTCGACGTTTTTGTTGCAAGCGGACAGGG
>JAZSIJ010000039.1:0-3776 GCA_045533755.1 Eubacteriales bacterium
TTCTACCTCTGTCGGAGGCTTTTTTTCTGCGCGCTTTTTCTGGGACAGCGCGGCTTCCGCCATTGAGGGAGGTATTCAACGGGTTTTCCCGAATTTCTATTAGGAGGTGCCGAACTAAATGAGAGTCAAAATCACACTTGCATGCTCTGACTGCAAGCAGAGAAACTATGACACAATGAAAAACAAAAAGAATGATCCGGACAGACTTGAGATGAAAAAGTACTGCCGTTTCTGCCGCAAACACACTTTGCACAAAGAAACCAAGTAAACGAGAGGAATTTTTGAGTATGGCAGAAAAGAATGTAAAGGCTTCTGCAGAAGAGGTAAAGGAAACCTCGAAATCGGCAGAGACCAAAAAGAAAAATAAAAAGCCCAACGTCTTCAAAAGACTCGGCAAGTTCTTCAAGGATACTGCCGGCGAGATGAAGAAGGTCGTTTGGACTCCCAAGGCTGAGGTTTCCAAGAACTCCAGACTTGTTATCGCTACCGTCGTTGCCGTTGCAGTCATAATTGCGGTAATCGACTTCGGTTCTTCTTGGATAATTAACTCCGTTGCCGGTCTTATCGGCTAAGAGGCGTGTACGATGAGTAATATTAACGAAAAGAATCTCGGTCCCAGATGGTATGTTGCTCACACTTATACGGGTTATGAAAACAAGGTAAAGTCGAGCATTGAAAGAATTGTTGAAAATCGCGGTCTCGGGCATCTCATTTACGATGTCAAGATTCCCGTCGAAATTACCGTCGAGGTAAACGACAAGGGAGAGGAGAAAACGATTGAGAACAAAATTTTTCCTAGCTACGTGCTCGTAAAAATGACGATGACAGACGAGAGCTGGCACGCGGTCAGAACGATTCCCGGTGTTACCGGCTTCGTCGGCCCCGGCTCAGAGCCTACCCCTCTCACCGAAGAGGAGGTCGAAATGTTCAACGTTGAGGTTCGTCGCGACGAGCTTGGGTTCAAGGTAGGCGACAGAGTCAGCGTCGTTTCCGGAATATTCGCCGGTTATTCAGGCGTACTTCAGGAAATTTCGGAGGACAAGAAGCAGCTTGTTATTCTTGCTTCCACAGAAAGACGCGATATTCCTATTATGGTTGAGACCAAGGACGTTCGCATAGCGGAATAATATCTCATTCCGCGCCCGCTTCGCCATGAAGCAAATCGTGGGAGGGAGAAAAATCTTTTTAAATTCTCCCGACAAAAATTACCACATTCGGAGGTGTAAATATTATGGCAAAGAAAATCAGCGGTTATATCAAATTACAGCTTCCTGCCGGAAAGGCTACTCCCCAGCCTCCTGTAGGTCCCGCACTCGGTCAGTACGGTGTTTCCATTCCTAACTTCACTAAGGAATTCAACGAGAGAACCAAGAACGATATCGGTCTCATTATCCCCGTTATCATCACCGTTTACGCAGACCGTTCCTTCACTTTCATCACTAAGACTCCCCCCGCAGCAGTTCTTATCAAGAAGGCTTGCGGTATCGAGACTGCTTCTGCGACCCCCAACAAGACCAAGGTTGCAAAGCTCACCAAGGATCAGGTTCGCAAAATAGCAGAGACAAAGATGCCCGACCTCAACGCCGCTTCTATCGAGGCTGCTATGAGCATGGTTGCAGGTACTGCCCGCAGCATGGGTATTACGGTAGAAGAGTGATAGGAGGATACAGTTACAATGGCTAAAATGGGTAAGAAATATAAGGCCAGCGTCGAGCTCATCGACAAGGCAAAAATGTATGACACTGACGAGGCTATCGGCCTTGTATGTCAGACTGCAAAGGCAAAGTTTGACGAGACCGTAGAGGTTCACATCAGACTCGGTGTTGACTCGCGTCACGCTGACCAGCAGGTCAGAGGCGCAATAGTCCTCCCCAACGGAACCGGTAAGACGGTCAGAACTCTCGTTTTCGCTCGCGGCGACAAGGCTGAGGCTGCTCTCGCTGCAGGCGCAGATTACGTAGGTGCTGAGGATTACGTTCAGAAGATTCAGACTGAGAACTGGTTTGACTTCGACGTAGTTATAGCTACTCCCGATATGATGGGCGTTATCGGACGTCTTGGTAAGGTGCTCGGTCCTAAGGGACTTATGCCCAACCCCAAGGCAGGTACGGTTACTCCCGACGCTGCTAAGGCAGTTACCGAGGCTAAGGCAGGTAAGATTGAGTACCGTCTTGACAAGACCAACATCATTCACTGCTCCATCGGTAAGGCTTCCTTCGGTACTGAGAAGCTCACCGAGAACTTCAACGCTCTCGTTGGCGCAGTAATCAAGGCAAAGCCCGCCGCTGCAAAGGGTCAGTACATCAAGAGCTGTGTTGTGGCTACCACCATGGGCCCCGGCATCAAGATCAACTACTCGAAGCTCGGTTAATTTAGTTTAACAAAAAATGGATGCTTAAGCGTAAGGCATAGGCATCCTTTTTTATTCAGCTTTTAATTCTCTCAAGCTCCGCCACACGAAGAGGGTGCGGGGTATCCTTATAGGTAGCCGCAATTGATACCGCGGCTATTTTCTTCGCGCCGAGTGCACGAATAAGCGATGCCGCCGTGCCGATCGATGCGCCCGTCGTGACAACGTCGTCAACTATTATTACCGTCCTTCCGTCGAGTGCCTTAGGGTTTCTTTTCCTATATTTGAATATAATGTTCCCTATTCTCTCTTTTGCGCGGGCTTCCTTTTGTGCGTGCTTTGACCTTGACACGAGAATGGCGCTGTACTCACAGTCAAAGTATCTCGCAAGACTTCGCGCGAGATCCTTTGCTTGATCTACTCCATATTTTACAATAGCGGTTCTTCGCCTTGGAACGTTTGTAAATATAGCGTCCTTGTTTTCGGCTACAAAATCCGATAGTGTCGCGGCAACCTCCTCTGTAACAAACTCCAAAACGTCGGCGCGGTTATCACGCTTCATACTGTATATCAGAGAATTTGCTACTGCATTCTCTTCCCTGTTTTCGTATCTGAACACCTTGAAATGCCATTTTACAAAATGCGCCGACAAATATTCGTTTGTGCAGGAGCAGCTATGAAGAAGCCTGCCGCAGAGCGAGCAGTTTGCCGTCTTAACCTCTTTATATTTATCAAGACAATCAGGGCACAGAGGTAAGTAGGGATTCGTAAGCCGCTCTTCACAGCCAATGCAGGTCGGCACACCAAGCAAAAAGAGCGCCCATTTATACAGCTTCTGCAACCTCGTCATAAAGCCTCTCCTTCCATAAAAAACACTCGATGGTTTAAATATGCCAATCATAGAAAAATAGCGCATTCAGTCAAAATGATTAAATGCGCTAATTTTGATTATGTCTTTTTTTGATAATACTCTTCAAACAAGTCGTTTGGGGTACACTCCAAAATATCACAAATTGCTTGCAGGTTTTCAAACTTAATGCTCGAGGTTTGATTGTTTATTATTTTATTGAAATTTTGGTAACTTAGGCCTAATTGAATATAGAGCCAATACTTTGTCTTGCCTTTTTCCTCTAATATCTCTTTTATCCTTAATTTCATAATCCGCCTTGCGCACTATATGCTTGTTTGTTTCCGCTTTTCTGCCTCAAATTATCACTTGGTTTTGGGAAAACTGTCTTTAAGACCGACGATGCGGTTGAAGGTATTTTCGTGTTTGGTATCCTTTACGAAATATCCCGTTCTGACGAACTGGAAGCGGTCACCGCCCAACGCGGCATCAAGCGACGCCTCTATCTTTGCGCCCTCGTAGGTAGTAACCGAGGAGGTGTTGAGATAATCGTCGAAGGTCTTCCCCTCGGGTATATCG